>NZ_JBHWCL010000084.1:31665-41553 GCF_042735125.1 Kitasatospora sp. NPDC059599
CCCCTGCCCTCGGCAAGGGGGGCGGCCGGGGGGTTCCCGCCCTTCCCCCCCCGGTTTTACCCGCCGCAACGGGCGGGGGCGCCCCCCCACCCCCCGGGGGTGGGGCGCCTCCGCCTTTCCGGGCGCCCCGGGACGGAAATTCTCGAACACCAGAACAATTCCCGAACCGGCGTTCCGGAAAATGAATTCCCCGGCGAATTCGAAAAAGCGTGCAGTTGACCCCGGCGGCAATTTCTGGATGGGATGTGAATTTCCATTCCGAAGGGCTCCTGTCGCCATGCCTGTGCTCACCCGGTTCGTCCTGCCGCACGCCGCCCCCCGGGTGCCCGCGCGCCTCCCCGCGGCGGACCTGGACGTGGTGTTCGGACTGCTGCGCGCCCGCTGGCACGGCCGCGGCCTGGAGCTCACCGGCTTCGCCCGCCCGCAGGGCCTGGACACCGGCCGCCCCGGCTCCGCCTGGACCTGGCTGACCCTGCGCCACGAGGACGAGGCCGAACCCCCGCTGCACCTGCGCTCCAGACCCCGCAGGATGCCCGAGGTCACCGACGACAGCGCCCAGCCTGAGCACAACCACGACTGGTCCGGCTTCACCGTGCTGCTGCGGCCGAGCCGGCTGCGCCGCGACGGCCGGTGGCTGCTCGGCGACTGGCGGATCGAGACCACCCTCTTCACCCGCCCCCGCGCCGCCCGACTGCGCCGCCAGTACGGCTCCCTCGCCCCGCACTGGTGCGGCTCCGGCGAGTACCCGCCGACCTGCTGGGTGGACCACGACGTCCGCCTCCAGCCGTACTTCGAGGACGACCGGCTGCGGCTGCGGCTGGAACGCCCGGCCGTCCGGGTCACCCGGGCCGCCCGCACCCCGGCCGGCCTCGACCTGAGCGGCGTCGCCGACCGCTGCCCCGCCGGCACCGTCCTGCGGCTGTGCCATCGGCAGAGCGACGCCGTGGTCGAGCGGCCGCTCACCCGTGGCGGTGACACCTTCACCACCCACCTGCCGTACCCGCCGTTCACCGCCGACGGCCGCGGCGGCGGCGGACTGGAGCACTGGGACGCCGTACTGCTGCGCCCCGACGGCGGCACCGAGCGGCTCTGCCTCGACGAGCGCGCCGGCCCGGTGGCCGGCCAGCACCCGCTGCCCGGCGCGCCGGGCCGGGTGCTCTACCTCAAGCACCTCGCCGACGGCCGCCTCCAGTTCTGCGTCCAGCCCGCGGCCGGCCTGGTCGACCGGATCGCGGTGCGGCCCGACGGCTTCGAGCTGTCCGGCCACTGCCCGGCCCCGGCCGCGGACCGGCTGGAGCTGGTGCTGCGGCATTCCGGCACCGCGAGCGAGGTCCGCACCCCGGTCGAGACCGGCCCGGACGGCCGCTTCCTGGCCCGGGTGCCCGCCACCCGCACCGGCTCGGACGGCACCGCGCTACCGCTGCGCAAGGGCATCTGGGAGGCCGCACTGGAACCGGCCGACGGCCCGGGCCCGGTCCGCCCGCTGCTCGCCGCCCCCGCCGCGCTCCCCGTCGTCCCCGCCACCGTCCCCGCCGCGGCCACCGCCGGCGGCAAACGGATCCTGCTGCAGCGCCGCTGGCACGACACCCTGCTGGTCGACTCCACCCCCGTGCTCGACGCCGCCGAGCGCAGCGCCTGGACGCAGGGCCGCCAGCGCGCCGAGCGCTACCCGGCCGCCCGCCGCGAACCGCTGCGCGAGGCGGTGCTCTACGACGTGTTCGGCGGCCGGGGCTACGCCGACTCCCCGCGCGCGGTGCACGCCGAACTCATCCGCCGCGGCGCACTGTTGGAGCACCTGTGGGTGGTCGACGACGCCCAGGCCGACGTGCCGTCCGGGGTCGCCCCGGTGCGGATCTGGAGCCCGGAGTGGTACCGGGCGCTCGCCACCTGCCGGTACCTCGTCGGCAACACGCACTTCCCGGACTTCCTGGAACGCCGCCCCGGCCAGGTCGTCGTGCAGACCTGGCACGGCTCGCTGCTGAAGCGGATCGCCCACGACGTCGAGAACCCCTGGCTGGCCGACCACGGCTACCTGGAGGCCCTCGACCGGGAGACCCCGCAGTGGAGCCTGCTGCTCTCCCCCAGCCCCTTCGCCACCCCGATCCTGCGGCGCGCCTTCCGCTACGCCGGCGAGGTGCTGGAGTCCGGCTACCCGCGCAACGACGTGCTCGCCCGGCCCGACCCGCGGACCGCCGCGGACGTGCGCCGCCGGCTCGGCGTCCCCGACGGCAAGCGGATCGTGCTGTACGCGCCGACCTGGCGCGAGGACCAGCGGCGCGACGACGGCGACGGGTTCCGGCTCGACCTGCGGCTGGACCTCGACCACGCCCGGCGGCTGCTCGGCCGGGACCACGTGCTGCTGGTCCGCCCGCACGCGCACGTGCGCGAGCCCCTGCCGGGCACCGGCGACGGCTTCCGGTACGACTGCGGCGACTACCCCGACCCGCAGGAACTGCTGCTGGTCGCGGACGTGCTGGTGACCGACTACTCGTCGATCATGTTCGACTTCGCGATCACCGGCCGCCCGATGTACTTCTTCACCTACGACCTGGAGCACTACCGCGACACCCTGCGCGGCTTCTACTTCGACTTCGAGCCGAACGCCCCGGGCCCGCTGGTGCCGACCTCCACCGGGCTGCTCCGGGCGTTGCGCGAACTCGCCGACAGCGGCGCCGCGTTGCCGCCCGGCTACGCCGAACGCTACCGGCGCTTCCGGGCCGCGCACTGCGCTCTGGACGACGGCGGCGCGGCCCGCCGGGTGGTCGACCGGATGCTCGGACCGGATCGACCGGGTCGAGGGGCGGGGGTCCGGCGGGCGGGCCGGACGGCGGGGGCCTGAGGGCCGGGCAGTGGCCCCGGCTTCAGGAGAAGGAGTAGCTCCGCCAGGGCCGCCAGACCTCGTCCGCGTCGAAGCGGGAGAGGCCGAAGCCCGGCACCGGGAAGGCGGCCCGGAAGCCGCGCGCCTGCTCGTACGCCTGGTCCAGCACGTCCTCCGGCAGGCCGTGGGCGACCGTCACGTGCGGGTGGTACGGGAAGGCCAGCTCGCGGGCCAGCGGGCCGGAGCGGACGTCCGCCTCCAGCAGCCGGCACTCCTGCGCGCCCTCCTCGACCCGGACGTACACCACCGGGGAGACCGGGCGGAAGGTCCCGCTGCCGCGCAGCAGCATCCGGAACGGCCGGTGCGCGGCCGCGACCGCCGCCAGGTGCTCCTCGATCTTCGGCAGCGCCTCGGCCGGCACCTCGGTCGGCGGCAGCAGGGTGACGTGCGTCGGTATCGACCGGGCCAGCGGATCGCCGAGCCCGGCCCGGGTGTCCTGGATCGCCGTGCCGTGCGGATCCGGGACGCTCACGGACACGCCGATGGTGACGACCTCCGGGAGGTCGCCACCACCGGGCAGGCGTGTGAGGGGAGTCACCGCTTGGCGGCCGGCAGGAAGCCGATCCGGTCGTACACCGTCTCCAGCGTCACCGAGGCCACCTCGCGGGCCTTCTCGGCGCCGATCGCCAGCACCCGGTCCAGCTCGGCCGGGTCGTCCAGGAAGGTGCGGGTGCGCTCCTGGAAGGGGGTGACCCACTCGGTGAACAGCTCGGCCAGCTCGGTCTTCAGGGCGCCGTACATCTTGCCCTCGAAGTGCGCGACCAGCTGCTCGACCGACTGGCCGCTGAGCGCGGAGTGGACGCGCAGCAGGTTGGAGACGCCCGGCTTCTCCTCCTCGTCGTAGGACACGACGGTGCCGGTGTCGGTGACGGCGCTCTTGAACTTCTTGGCGCTGACCTTCGGGTCGTCCAGCAGGCTCACCAGGCCCTTGGGCGAGGAGGCCGACTTGCTCATCTTGACGGCCGGGTCCTGGAGGTCCTGGATCTTCGCCGTCTCCTTGAGGATGTACGGCTTCGGCACGGTGAAGGTCGGGCTGTAGCGGGTGTTGAAGCGCTCGGCGATGTCGCGGGTGATCTCGACGTGCTGGCGCTGGTCCTCGCCGACCGGGACGGCGTCCGCCTGGTAGAGCAGGATGTCCGCGATCTGGAGGATCGGGTAGGTGAACAGGCCGACCGTGGTGCTCTCGGAGCCGTACCGGGAGGACTTGTCCTTGAACTGGGTCATCCGGGAGGCCTCGCCGAAGCCGGTGAGGCAGTTCATCACCCAGGCCAGCTGCGCGTGTTCGGGCACGTGCGACTGGACGAAGAGCGTGCAGTGGTCCGGGTCCAGGCCCGCGCCGAGCAGCTGGGCGGTGGAGACCCGGGTGTTCTCGCGCAGCGTCGCCGGGTCCTGCGGCACCGTGATCGCGTGCAGGTCGACGACCATGTAGAAGGCGTCGTTCTCCTTCTGCAGGTCGACCCACTGGCGCACGGCGCCCAGGTAGTTGCCGAGGTGGAACGAGCCGGAGGTGGGCTGGATGCCGGAGAGCACCCGGGGACGGTCCTTGGCCGGACCGGTGACCGCTGCGTTGACCATGCGGGCCATTGTTCCAGTTCCACCGGTCGCTCAGGAAACGTCCGCCCCCGGAGGTTCGGCCAGTGTGACGGCACTCACCCTCACCCGGGCGATCCGCCGGCCCTCCACCTTGGCCACCGTCAGCAGCACCTCGCCGTCGCCCTCCAGCCGGACGCGCGCCTGGTCGCCGTCCCTGGGGAGCCGGCCGAGCGAGGCGACCAGGCAGCCCGCCACCGTCTCGTAGGGGCCCTCCGGCAGGGTGACCCCGGTCTCCTCGGCGAAGTCGCCGAGGTTGAGCAGACCGTCCAGTTCCAGGCCGCCGCCGGCCAGCCTGCGGGTGGGCGCGGCCTCCGGCCGGTCGTACTCGTCGCGGATCTCGCCGATCACCTCCTCGACCAGGTCCTCCAGGGTGACGATCCCGGCGGTGCCGCCGTACTCGTCCACCACGATGGCCAGGTGGTGGCCCTCGCGGCGCATCTCGCCCATCGCCTCCAGCACCCGTTTGGTGCCGGGCAGCAGCTTGACCGGGCGGGCGAGGTCGCGGACCTTCACGGCCTGTTCGCCGCGGGCGCCGTACAGGTCGCGGACGTGGACGAAGCCGACCACCGCGTCGGCGCTGCCCTCGACCACCGGGTAGCGCGAGTGCGGCGAGGTGTCGGCCTGGTGCCGTACGGCGGCCAGCGGGCGCTCGGCGTCCAGGAAGGTCACCTCGGTGCGCGGGACCATCACCTCGCGCAGCTGGCGCTCCCCCGCGGCGAACACGTCGGCGATCAGGGCCCGTTCGTCGCTGCCGAGTTCGGTGTTGGCGGCGACCAGGCCACGCAGTTCCTCGGAGCTCATCGAGCCGCGCCCGGCCGCCGGGTCGCCGCCGAGCAGGCGGACCATCAGGTTGGTGGAGTGGCCGAGCAGCCAGATCGCCGGGCGCAGCACGACCGACATCACGTCCACCACCGGGGCGGCGATCACCGCGATGGACTCGGCGCGCTGCAGGCCGATCCGCTTGGGGGTCAGCTCACCCAGCACCAGCGAGGCGTAGCTGATCACCAGGGTGAGGCCGACCAGGGCGACCGCGTCGGCCACGCCCTCGCTCAGGCCCGCCCGGACGAACAGCGGGGCGACCTTGCCGGCCAGGGTGTCCGCGCCGAAGGCGGCGGACAGGAAGCCCATGCAGGTCACCCCGACCTGGACGGCGGCCAGGAACCGGTTGGGGTCGGCGGCCAGGTGCGCGGCCCGGGCCGAGCGCCGCGTGCCGAGTGCCTCCAGCGTCCGGATCTGGCCCTCGCGCAGCGAGATCAGCGAGATCTCGGCGACGTTGAACAGGCCGCCCAGCAGGATGAAGACGAGGACGAGCGCGGCGTCCCCGAGGGTTTCGTTCACAGCGGGCCAGTGTAGGACGGCCGGTGCGGGCGGGGGCCGACTCCGCACTCGCGTCGTCCCGCGGACGGGAGTGCGCGGGCGGCGGTTCGCGTACGGCCGTTCGCGCACGGCGGGCGGTCCGGCGGCGGGATCGGGGGCGGGATCGGGCCGGGGGCGGGATCGGGCGGGCACCCCCGTGCCGGGGCCGGTGCAGGGGCCGGACACGGCGGCGGCCCGCCGCTTCCGAGGGGAAGTCGGCGGGCCGCCGGTGGAACCGTGCGGGGCGGGCTCAGATGAGGCCCAGCTCCTGGACCGCGTCGCGCTCCTCGGTCAGCTCCTTGACCGAGGCGTCGATGCGGGCGCGCGAGAAGTCGGAGATCTCCAGGCCCTGGACGATCTCGAACTTGCCGTCCTTGGTGGTGACCGGGAAGGAGGAGATCAGGCCGGCCGGGACGCCGTAGGAGCCGTCGGAGACGACACCCATGGAGGTCCAGTCGCCCTCGGCGGTGCCGTTGACCCAGGTGTGGACGTGGTCGATGGCGGCGTTGGCGGCCGAGGCGGCCGAGGAGGCGCCGCGGGCGTCGATGATGGCGGCGCCGCGCTTGGCGACGGTCGGGATGAAGGTCTTCTCCAGCCACTCCAGGTCGCTGCCGACGGCCTCGAAGGCCGGCTTGCCGGCGATCTCGGCCTGGAAGACGTCCGGGTACTGGGTCGCGGAGTGGTTGCCCCAGATGGTGACGCGCTTGATGTCCGAGACCACGGCGCCGGTCTTGGCGGACAGCTGGCCGACGGCGCGGTTGTGGTCCAGGCGGGTCATCGCGGTGAAGCGCTCGGCCGGGACGTCCGGGGCGTTGCGCTGGGCGATCAGGGCGTTGGTGTTGGCCGGGTTGCCGACGACCAGGACCTTGATGTCGTCCGCGGCGTGGGCGTTGATGGCCTTGCCCTGCGGGCCGAAGATGCCGCCGTTGGCCTGCAGCAGGTCGCCGCGCTCCATGCCGGCGGTACGCGGGCGGGCGCCGACCAGCAGGGCGACGTTGGCGCCGTCGAAGGCCTCGTTCGGCTGGTCGGTGATGGTGATGTCACGCAGCAGCGGGAAGGCGCAGTCGACGAGCTCCATGGCGGTGCCCTCGGCGGCCTTGAGGCCCTGCGGGATCTCCAGGAGGCGCAGGTTCACCGGCACGTCGGCACCGAGCAGGTGGCCCGAGGCGATGCGGAAGAGCAGCGCGTAGCCGATCTGGCCGGCCGCTCCGGTGATGGTGACGTTGACGGGGGTGCGAGTCATTTCTACCTTCTCCAGCAAATCGCCAGGTGCCCCAGGCACACCGGCGCACTGGAGCCGAGGATGTTCTCTCGACATCGAGAGACCGGCGTCAGGTTATCGCAAAGGGAAGCCTACGCCGCGTGTGCGGGCGTGGCTGATGCGTCACAGGAACGCCGCGGCCCCCGCCCGGCGCCCGGGATCCGGGGGCGGGACGGGGGCCGTTCGACGGCGCGCGGGCCGGTCAGTGCTTGGGCCGGCCCATCAGCTGCCCGATGTTGTCGAGCAGCGGGATCTGCAGCCACGGGTTCGGCTGCGCGACCAGGGTCAGCAACACGATCGAGGCACCCAGGAAGGTCAGCACGATCACGTCGGTGAAGCGGCTGCGCACCGCCAGCATCCCGACCTCGGGCAGCACCAGGCGCAGCACCGCGCCGAGCAGCACGCCGCAGCCGAGGATCAGCAGCCCGTACTTGAAGCCGTCCTTGAAGTCGGCGAACCAGGTGACCGCGAGGCCGGCCCCGACCACCAGGAGGACCAGCGTTATCGGCCACTGCCGGACCGGCAGGGCGTGCTCGCGCCCGAGGGCCGCGGCCGAGCCCTCGGGCGGCAGGGTGCCGGTGGTCTTGACCGGCCTGCTCCGGGTCCGCGCCGGTCGCGGTTCAGTCATGCTCGCCGTCCCTGGGGTGTCAGATGCCGGCGCGGCGCTCGGCCGCCTCGACGATGTTGTTGAGCAGCATCGCGCGGGTCATCGGGCCCACGCCGCCGGGGTTCGGGGAGATCCAGCCGGCCACCTCGGCCACGCCCGGGTGGACGTCACCGACGATCTTGCCCTCGCTGCGGCTGACGCCCACGTCCAGCACCGCCGCGCCCGGCTTGACGTCCTCCGGCTTGACCAGGTGCGGCACGCCGGCGGCGGCCACGATGATGTCGGCCTTGCGCAGGTGGGCGCTCAGGTCCCGGGTGCCGGTGTGGCACAGGGTGACCGTGGCGTTCTCGCTGCGGCGGGTCAGCAGCAGGCCGATCGAGCGGCCGACGGTGATGCCGCGGCCGACCACGACCACCTCGGCACCGTTGATCTCGACGTCGTGGCGGCGCAGCAGCTCGACGATGCCCAGCGGGGTGCACGGCAGCGGGCCGTCGATGCCCAGGGCGAGCCGGCCGAGCGAGGTCGGGTGCAGGCCGTCCGCGTCCTTGTCCGGGTCCATCAGCTCCAGGACCGGGTTCTGGTCCAGGCCCTTGGGCAGCGGCAGCTGGACGATGTAGCCGGTGCAGGTCGGGTCGGCGTTGAGCTCGCGGACGACGTTCTCGACGTCCTCCTGGCTCGCCGTCGCGGGCAGCTCGCGCTGGATCGAGGCGATGCCGACCTCGGCGCAGTCCTTGTGCTTCCCGTTCACGTACCAGCGGCTGCCCGGGTCGTCGCCGACCAGGACGGTGCCGAGGCCGGGCGTGACGCCCTTCGCCTTGAGGGCCGCCACGCGGGCGGCGAGTTCGGACTTGATCGCGGCGGCGGTGGCCTTGCCATCGAGAATCTGGGCAGTCATGACCCCATTCTCCCGGATCCCGGCCGGTCGCCGTACCACGGTCGGGTCCGGCCCGCGTCCGGACCGTGCGCAGGCCGGCGCAGGACCGGGGCCGGCCCGGCGCAGGACCCTCGGCGGGGCCCGGCGAGGACCCGCCCGGGGGCCGGCGCGGGACGTCCGGACGGTACGCCGTCGGCGTCCGCGGCGGGCCCGCCCCGCGCGACCGGGCGGGTACGGAACGTCCGTACCGCATTGCGGTTGCGCCACAGTCTTGACCCGGTGCCGGAACCGGCTGGACAGGGCCCCGTCGTCCGGATGACGATATGCCCGCATCCCCTGCCGCGACCAGGCCCGGTGACGGGCCGACGGACACCGCGGCGGGGCGTATCCGGGGGAAAGAGCCAGTGATCCGACCACAGCAGACCGAGCAGCCCGACCGCCGCCGCGCCGCCGTCGCCGCGCCGCGCCCGTCCAGGCCCGCGCTCGCCCGTTCACCACGCTGCTGAGCCGGTCACGCCCGTCACCGCCGCCGGGTTGTCACTGCGCCCCGCCACCGTCCCGTGCCGTCGACGACCCGACTCGCGACCGCAACCGGGGCCTCCGCCGTCCCGTCCCCGCGTCCCCGTAACTGCCCGGAGGCATCGATGAGTTACCCGCCCGACCCGAACAACCCGTACGGCCAGCCGCCCGCCTCGCCGGGCTACGGCTACCCGCAGCAGGCCCCGCCGGCCCCGGGCTACGGCTACCCGCAGGCGGCCGCCCCGGCTTACGGCTACCCGCCGGTGGCCCCGCCGCAGTCCATGCCCGGCCTGGTGGTCACCGCCCGGGTCCTGATGTTCGTCGTGGGCGGTGTGCAGGTCCTCCTCACCGGGTTCCTGCTGATCGTGGCCGCGGGCGCCAAGACCGTCGCCAACCAGCACAGCACCAGCAGCGACACCGCGATCTTCGGCAACGCGGCGGCGGGCGTCCTGCTGATCCTCGGGATCCTGTACCTGCTCGCCTCGGTGCTCTCGATCACGCTCGGGGTGAAGTTCGGCAAGGGCGGCCCGGCCACCCGGATCACCACCATCGTGTACGGCTCGGTGGCCCTGCTGCTCGGCGTGCTCGTGCTGATCAGCGCGATCACCGGGAGCACCAACGCCCAGGCCCAGGCCGCGGGCTCCGGGTTCGGCGCGGTCATCGGCGTGCTGTGGATCGCGATCTGCATCCTCTGGATCGTCGCCATGAGCACCCGGGACGGCGTCAACTGGTTCAACCGGCCGCGCTACTGACCGGCCCGCACGACGCGACGGAGCGGCCCGGCCCCCTCGGAGGGGGCC
>NZ_JBHWCL010000085.1:0-41168 GCF_042735125.1 Kitasatospora sp. NPDC059599
GGGCCCGCGGGTCCGAACGGCAGCGGCTCAGCGCTCCTTCAGGATCGAGGCGAGCAGGTCTATGGTGCGCTCCGGCGTGAGGCTGTCCACACAGAGCCGCTCCATGACCTGGATGTACGCGTCCACGTCGTCCCGCTTGTCCAGGTAGAGCGCGCTGGTCAGCTGCTCCAGGTAGACCACGTCCGCGAGGTCCTGCTCCGGGAAGCGCAGGATCGTGAACGCCCCGGACTCGCCCGCGTGCGCGCCGAAGCGGAACGGCATGACCTGGATCACCACGTTGGCCTGCTCGGCGACGTCGATCAGGTACTGCACCTGACCGCGCATCACCTTGGGCCCGCCGACCGGCCGGCGCAGCGCGGCCTCGTCGATGACCGCCCACAGGCGCGGGCTGCCGCCCTCGGCCAGCAGCTTCTGGCGGCGCAGCCGGAGGCTGACCCGCCGCTCGACCTCCTCCTCGCTGATGACCGGCCGACTCTGGCCGAAAACCGCCCGTGCGTACTCCTCGGACTGCAGCAGCCCGGGGATGAACTGCACCTCGTAGGTGCGGATCAGCTGAGCGGCCTCCTCCAGTCCGACGTAGGTCTGGAACCAGCCCGGCAGCACGTCGTTGAAGCTGTGCCACCACCCGGACTTGTTGGCCTCGCGGACCAGGCCGAGCAGGGCCTCCCGCTCCATCCCGTCGTCGACGCCGTACAGGCTGAGCAGGTCGGCGACGTCGCGCTCCTTGAAGCTGACGCGGCCGAGTTCCATGCGGCTGATCTTGGACTCGGAGGCCCGGATCGCGTAGCCCGCGTCCTCACGGGTGATGCCGCGCGCCTCACGCAGGCGACGCAACTGCGAGCCGAGGAGGATCCGGCGGACCATCGAGCCGCCGCCCGGCTGAACTGTGGTCATGCGGTCGAAACCTCCACCTAGGGCAAACAGCGCACAGTCTGCCATCAGTTGAGCGCTCACGGTGCCGATACTGACGGATGTTCCTATCAGTTCTGCACTCCGCACACCAGGATGCACGTGCATCCGGCGCTTGCATATGCCAATAGTGCGACTGCACGTGAATCGACTCTTGCATCTGCAGTGAGCGCACACCACCATGGTGCACGTGCACCTGCACATCCCTGGCAATCCCGCGGGCTCCGCGTCGACCCCACGCGCGACTCCGTGCACCGGCCCGACGGCGTCCCCCGCGCCATCGGGCGTTCGAGTGCGCGCGCGTGTGGTCGAGGGGGCGGCCGTGCGGCCGAGCGAGTCGGAGGTGACCGGCATGACCCCGGCGGGTCCAGCCGTGTCCGCCCCCTTATGGGAGGAGCTCTTCATGAGCACCGGTACGGCTTTGGCGGTTGACCCCCATGTGGTCACCTGTACGCTCGCTCCTCGCTTCGAAGCCGTCAGAACCGCGCGCGACTTCGCCCGGACCACGCTCCAGCGCTGGGGACTGCCGGAGCTGTTCGACGACGTCGCGCTGGTGGCCTCGGAACTCGTGACCAACGCGCTCCGGCATGCGATCGGCGCACGGCCCGACCCGTCGGGCGGCGCCCAGGGCGAGTACGACTTTCCCACACAGCCGACCCCGGACGGCCGGCTGCCGATCCGAATAAGCCTGGTGCACCGCGCACCCCAGGTGGTCTGCGCGGTGAGCGACCCGAGCAGCATCGGCCCGGTGGCCCGGGAGGCGGACTTCGTCGCCGAATCCGGCCGCGGACTGCACCTGGTGGAGTCCTTCAGCCGCTCCTGGGGCTGGCACCCGCTGGGCAGCGGCAAGGTGGTCTGGGCGATGTTCGAGGCGGAGCCGGCGGTCGGCCCGTTCGACGGACACCCGGAGATCGGCGGACGCCCGGCGCTGGAGGCGCTCGGCGGACCGGTCGACATCGGTGGACGGCACCGGCGCTCGGCCTAGCGCCGGGCGGCGTACGGCCCGCCCGGTGCCTGGTCGGAGGGCACAACCGGCACCCGCTCCGGCGGCACGCCGAACGGCGTGCCCGGCGACGGCCAGGACGACGGCCCCGGCGGTGGCAGCGCCGCGGACGGCAGGACCGGTGACGGAGCGGACGGCAGACCCGACAGCGGGTCGGACGGACCACTCAGCGGCAGGTCGAGGGAAACCCCGGGAGGACCACACCCCGGGTGCTTGCGCCAGGCCCCGCCGGTGGTCGATCCCGGCCGGCGGCCCCGAGGGCGGCGGTGTCCACCGCGCCCCCCGCTGTGGCAGCAACGGAAGCAACGGCCCTGATTACGGCAGTTCCGGAAGCAACGGCCCCGATTACGGCGGCCCCGAAAGCAGTAGCCCCGATTGCGGCAGTTCCGGAAGCAACGGCCCCGATTACGGCGGCCCCGATTGCGGCAGTTCCGGAAGCAGCGGCCCCGATTACGGCGGTCCCGGAAAAGGCGGCGGAAACGGCCCCGTTCGGGGCGGCTCCGAAAACGGTGGCGGAAACGGCTGCGGAAAAGACAAAGGCCGTCGTGGTGTCGGCACCCACGACGGCCCCCCGATGGTGAAACAGGTCGGCCGGTCAGACCGCCAGGTGGTCGAACTCCCCGTCCTTGGCCCCCAGCAGCAGGGCGGCGATCTCGGCCCGGGTGTAGATGAGCGCCGGACCGTCCGGGAAGCGCGAGTTGCGCATCGCCACGTCGCCACCCGGCAGGGCCGCGAACTCGACGCAGTTGCCCTGGGAGTTGCTGTGCCGGCTCTTCTGCCAGACCACTCCCCGGAGATCGGCCGCGGCCATCCCGTTGAAGGTGTCGTGCGAGCCGTGCCTGTCCTGCGAGTCGTGCATAGAAGTCTCCCGAAGAGCTCCGGAGTTGTTGTCCAGCGCGGCGCCCCCGGCACCGCCGAACGAACGGACCGGCCCCGTACCGGTCCGGCACAACGCCTCACTTGACGCGATGATAGCTGCAGTGCACGTGCATCAGCACGGGACATTGCAGGTGCACGAGGCCTTTCACCGGCGGCCCCGAACTCTTCACGGGGCCTTCTCCTGACGGTACGTAAACGGACATAGCCGACTGAATCGTCGGGGTTGCGATAACCGGCCGTGAGCGAATCCCCCCTGAATGTTGATCTTCGAATGCCGGGAGTCGCGCCGCCGTGACCCTCCGTCAGGCGACCTCCGGGCTGTGAGACATCTCACGCACGGCGGGTGCAACGCAGTGCCTCGCGGCGTACGTCAAGGCAATGGCCCACGCACGCACGGGGGTTGGGCGAAGAATGTCCGGATTGCGGGTAAACCGCCCGGACCGGCCCACCCAGGACACCGGGTCCGCACCGCCGCTGCGCGAAACCCGTACGGCAGCCGACTGCAGGCCGGACGGGCCGATGTCCTACGATCTCCGGCATGAGCACCGCAGCCATCCCGGGCGCGCCACTGCCCGTCCGCACTCCAGGCTCCCGTGCGCGGGGGCGCCATCGTCGTCCCGAGCGCCCCGAGATTCCCTCCGGCGCCCCGGCCCTGGTGCTCGCCGTACCCGCGACCGCCGGGCCCGAGTCCCGCTCGGTCGTCGAGGAACTGCTCTCGATCGTCCGCAGCGAGCAGAACGGCGTCCAGGCCACGGTCGGATACCTCCCCGGCGAGTCCGCCGAGGGTGAGGGCGGCGAGGAGCGCACCGTCGCCGAACTCCTGGCCACGGCCGCCGAGGCCGGGCTGCCGATGCCCGTCCTGGTGCCGCTGGTGCCCGGACCGCACGGTTTCCTGCCCGAACTCCACGCACTCGCCGCCGAGTACGGCGCGCCCGTCACCGACGCACTGGGCCCGCACCCGCTCCTGGCCGAGGCCGTGCACGTGCGACTGTCCGAGGCCGGACTGGCGCGCGCCGACCGAGCCCGTCTGTTCGCCATCGCGACCGCCGCCGACGGCGTGGTCCTGACCACCGTCGGCGGCGAGGACGCCGCCGCCGCGGCCGGCATCACCGGCGTGCTGCTGGCCGCCCGGCTGGCCATCCCGGTCGTGGCCGCCGCGCTCGACGTGCCCGGCTCGGTGGCCGCGGCCGTCAACCACCTCAGGGAGACCGGCGCCCAGCGCCCGGCGCTGGCCCCGCTGGTGATCGGGCCGGAGGCCGACTCCGAGCTGCTCGCCACCGCGGCCGAGGAGACCGGCTGCCCGTCGGCGGCGCCGCTGGGCGCGTACCCGACCGTCGGCCAGCTGATCGCCTCCACCTACCTGGCCGCGCTGCCCGCGCCCTCCCCGGAGGAGCTGGCGCGGGCCGAGGCGGAGGCGGCTGCCGCCGCCGAGGCCGAGGGGGCCGCAGAGGGCACCCGACGGGCCCACGCGGCCGCTGAGGGGCCTGCGGGACAGTAAGCGACACCGCGCGCCCGCCGGCGCGCACACGGGGCCCGGAACGGATTTCGTTCCGGGCCCTTCGCCGTGCCCGCGCACCCCCACAGGAGAGTTGTGGGGGTTGTGGCGATTGTGAAGGTTTTGGGAGTTTCCGTGGCCGCAGAGACCTTCGGGGGTTAACGGAGCTTCGCGGCAATGAAGGAGATTGTCCGTTCTTGCGTCATTTGCAAGGAAAAGGGGAGCGCACTCATCAGCGCTCGGACTCCGGCCACTCCCCCGACTCGACCGATGCGCCACCGCGCACCTCGACGCACCGTCACGCGATTCCTGAAACCGAGCCAGTTGTGGATATCCGCAACGCGATTGCCGAAAAACGATCATTTACGATCATGGATACGCGCCATTTTGGCAGTTCCCACTAAACCGTGATGGGCGTCACAGCTGTTTGCAGTTTGAACTTAAGTCTGCTTAACGTGCTCCCCGTTCGTGACCACACGGACCCAGTTCATCCGCGACGCCGAGTCCTGCCGTCGGATGTCCTGGCAGCGCGAAAACGCACCACGGCAGGAGCGGGGGACCCACAGGTAAGTCGCCCCGGACCGTTCCCGGAACGGTTCAGGGCTAGGGGTGAAGCCGCGCCAAGCGCGGCCGGGCAACTCCAGCCCGAATCCGACAGCTCACCTCGCAGGCGTGGGAGAGGACCACGTCTTCATGCTGCCCACCAACGGCACCCGCCTGTCCAGCCGCACCCGCCGCGTGATCGCCGCCATCGGCGTCGCGGGCGTCGGCCTCACCGTCCCGTGCCTCGTCTCCGGCACCGCCTCCGCCGCCTCCGTCGCCACCTGGGACAAGGTCGCCCAGTGCGAGAGCGGCGGCAACTGGGCCATCAACACCGGCAACGGCTTCTACGGCGGCCTGCAGTTCACCTCCAGCACCTGGGCCGCCTTCGGTGGCACCTCGTACGCCTCGCAGGCCAACCTGGCCACCAAGGACCAGCAGATCGCCGTCGCCGAGAAGGTCCTCGCCTCGCAGGGCCCCGGCGCCTGGCCGGTGTGCTCGATCCAGGCCGGCCTGACCAAGGGCGGCGCCCCGGCCGCCGTCGACACCTCGGCCGCCGCCAAGCCGGCCGCCCCGGCCCCGGCTGCCAAGCCCGCCGCCAAGCCCGCCCAGGCCCCCGCCGCCAAGCCCGCCGCTCCCGCCCAGGACGACGCCAAGGCCACCACCGCCACCGGCAACTGGACCCAGAAGCACCAGCAGTGGGCCCAGGACGGCGACTACACCGTGGTCGCGGGCGACTGGCTGTCCTCGATCGCCGACAAGAACCACGTCCAGGGCGGCTGGCAGCGGCTGTACGAGCTCAACCGCAGCACCCTGACCGACGGTCCGGACAGCATCTACCCGGGCCAGCACCTGTCCTTCGGCGACCAAGCCCAGGGCCCGCAGTCGGCCTCCACCGACAAGTCCGGCTCGGACTTCACCTGGTTCAACCGCTCGCAGAAGTCCGGTCAGTCCACGAACGGCGGTTCCGTGAACGCCAAGCCGGCCGCCCAGACCCAGACCCAGACCCAGGCTGCGGCCCCGGCCCCCGCCGCCACCGGCAGCATGGCCGCCGCGGTCTCCTTCGCCGAGTCCAAGGTCGGCCAGGCCTACGTCTACGGCGGTACCGGCAACGGCGGCTGGGACTGCTCCGGCCTGACCCAGGCCGCGCTGCGCGCCGCCGGCGTCTCCGTCCCGCGCGTCGCCGCCGACCAGGCCGCCGCCAGCACCCACGTCTCGCTGGACAGCCTGCAGCCGGGCGACCTCCTGTTCTGGTCCAACAACGGCCAGGACTCGGGCGTCTACCACGTCGCGATCTACGTCGGCGGCGGCAAGTACGTCGAGGCCGCCAACCCGAGTTCGGGCGTGCGCGAGCAGACCATCGCCAACTGGGCCCCGGACTTCGCCGGCCGGGTCTGAGCACGGCGAACCGGCTGACGGCCGACGGGTACCAGCCGACAGCCGACACGTAACAGTTGACGTGCAACAGATGACAGCTGACAGATTTCACCATCTGTCAGCTGTCATCTGTCACCTCTCGGCGGTCCGCCCGAACGCCGACCACCCGCCACCCCCGGAGAGAGTCTGGTCCCTCTCCCCGGGGGTTCCGGCATATCCCCGTGGTGAACCCCGCCCCGACGGGCGTGCTGCCGCTCCGCACCCGAGGAGAAGTCACATGGCCCGTGCCACCGTCACGCTCGACGCGAACCGCGCGACCTACGCGACCTACGCGACCTACGCGACCTACGCGACGATGCTCTCCGGTGCCAGGAACCCGCAGGGCCCCGTCGACCTGGTCCTGCGCGACTACCCGGCCCGCGGCCGCCGCACCGAGACCCGTACCGGCGACGCGGCCGACGACCACCGCCCCACCGCCGACCGCCCCACCTCCGACCGCCCCACCGCCCGGCAAGGCTGACCGGGCGCACGCCGAAGGGCCCCGGGGAGCAACTGCCTCTCCGGGGCCCTTCCGTCGGCCCTGCGACCGGCGCTCAGCGCGCGCAGGCCCCCGTGGATCCGCGCATCACCAGTTCCGGCTGGAACATGAACTCGCCGCGCTGGACGGCGTTCCCGCCGACCTCCTCCAGCAGCGCGTCCACCGCCGCCGTGGCCATCGCCTCGACCGGCTGGCGGATCGTGGTCAGCGGCGGCTCGGTGAAGGCGATCAGCGGCGAGTCGTCGAAGCCGACCACCGACACGTCCTGCGGCACCGACAGTCCGCGCCGGCGCACCGCCCGGATCGCCCCGAGCGCCATCATGTCGCTCCCGCACACGATCGCCGTACAGCCCTTGTCGAGCAGCGCTCCGGCCGCCGCGTGCCCGCCCTCCACGCTGAACAACGTGTGGTGGACGAGCTCCTCGGCCTCTTCCTGAGTGCGCCCGAACACCTCCCGCATCGCCGCCGTGAAGCCTTCTATCTTGCGCAGCACGGGCACGTACCGGCGCTGCCCGACGGCCAGCCCGATCCGCTCGTGGCCGAGTTCGGCGAGGTGCTGGACGGCCATCCACATCGCGGCCCGGTCGTCCGGCGAGATGAACGGCGCGTCGATCTTCTCGCTGAAGCCGTTGATCAGCACGAACGGCACCCCGCGCCCGGCCAGCCGCGCGTAGCGGTCGTGGTCGGCCGTGCTGTCGGCGTGCAGCCCGGAGACGAAGACGATGCCCGCCACCCCCCGGTCGACCAGCATCTCCACCAGTTCGTCCTCGGTGGATCCGCCCGGGGTCTGGGTGCACAGCACCGGCGTGTAGCCGTGCCGGCTGAGCGTCTGCTCGATCACCTGCGCCAGCGCGGGGAAGATCGGGTTGCTCAACTCCGGTGTGATCAGCCCGATCAGCCCGGCGCTGCGCTGGCGCAGCCGGGTCGGCCGCTCGTACCCGAGCACGTCGAGCGCCGCCAGCACGGTCTGCCGGGTGGTGGCGGAGACGTTCGCCTTGCCGTTGAGCACGCGGGAGACGGTGGCTTCGCTGACCCCCGCCTGTGCCGCGATGTCTGAGAGTCGCGCCGTAGTCACGGTCCCAGAGCCTATTGCAACCACGTCAGACCGCCCACCAGCCGGTGCTGTCCGGAGCGAGCACCGTCTCGCCGCCGTCCACCACGAGGTCGGTCGAGGCGAGCAGCAGCGTGCCCGGGGCGGCGATCCGCACCGGCTCGCCGGTGGTGTTCACGGTGCAGACGAAGGAGCCGCGACGGAACGCGAGGGTGCCCTCGGGGCCGTCCAGCCACTCGACCCCGGTGCCGGCGCCGAGGTCGGCCTGCGCCCGGCGGACGGCCAGCGCGCTGCGGTAGAGCTCCAGGGTGGACGTCGGGTCGCCGGTCTGCGCCTCGACGCTCAGCTCCGCCCAGGAGGCCGGCTGCGGCAGCCAGGACGGCCCGCCGGCCGCCGGTCCGAAGCCGTACGGGGCCTCGGTGCCGGACCACGGGATCGGGACGCGGCAGCCGTCGCGGTAGCCGTCCTGCCCGGCCTGGCGGAAGAACGACGGGTCCTGGCGCACCTCGTCGGGCAGGTCGGTGACGTCGGGCAGGCCGAGTTCCTCGCCCTGGTAGACGTACGCGGAGCCGGGCAGCGCGAGCATCAGCAGGGTGGCGGCGCGGGCGCGGCGCAGGCCGAGTTCGCGGTCGCCGGCCGTGCGGATCTGGGTGCCGAGGCCGGGCTCGTTGGCGAAGCGGGTGGCGTGCCGGGTGACGTCGTGGTTGGACAGCACCCAGGTGGTGGGGGCGTCGACCGGGCGCATCGAGTCGAGCGAGAGGTCGATCACCTCGCGCAGCGCGGCGGCGTCCCAGTCGGTGCCCAGGTACTGGAAGTTGAAGGCCTGGTGCAGCTCGTCCGGGCGGACGTAGTTGGCGGTGCGCTGGACGGTCGGGGTCCAGGCCTCGGCGACGCCGATCCGCTGGCCCGGGTACTCGTCGAGGATCTTGCGCCAGCTGCGGTAGATCTCGTGCACGCCGTCCTGGTCGAAGAACGGCATGACGTCGTTGCCGAGCAGCTTGAGCTGGTCGGAGCCGCCGAGGTCGGGCAGGCCGGGGGCCTTGACCAGGCCGTGGGCGACGTCGATGCGGAAGCCGTCCACGCCCATGTCGAGCCAGAACCGCAGGATCGAGCGGAACTCGTCGGCGACCGCCGGGTTGTCCCAGTTGAAGTCGGGCTGCTCGGGGGCGAACAGGTGCAGGTACCAGTCGCCGGGGGTGCCGTCCGGGTTCTCGGTGCGCGTCCAGGCCGGGCCGCCGAAGATGGACTCCCAGTCGTTGGGCGGCAGTTCGCCGTCCTCGCCCTTGCCGGGGAGGAAGTGGTAGCGGTCGCGCAGCGCGGAGCCGGGGCCCTCGCGCAGGGCGCGCTGGAACCACTCGTGCTGGTCCGAGGAGTGGTTGGGGACCAGGTCGACGATGATCCGCAGCCCCAGGCCGTGGGCGTCCCGGATGAGGGCGTCGGCGTCCAGCAGGGTCCCGAACATCGGGTCCACCGCGCGGTAGTCGGCGACGTCGTAGCCCGCGTCCGCCTGCGGCGAGGCGTAGAACGGCGAGAGCCAGACCGCGTCCACGCCGAGGTCGCGCAGGTACGGCAGGCGGCTGCGGATGCCGGGCAGGTCACCCATGCCGTCGCCGTTGGAGTCGGCGAAGCTGCGCGGGTACACCTGGTAGATGACCGCGTCCCGCCACCAGCCTCTGGACGCGCCGACGTTCGCCTCGTGAGCGGTGTCGGCGGCAGGCCGGGAGGTGTCGGCCAGGTTCTGGGTCATGGACGGTATCCCTCGGGGATCGGAGGAGCGGGGGGCCTTGCGCGCGGGGTGTGCCGCGGCAGGCGTCACGACTTGGAGGCGCCGGCGGTCAGACCGGTGACCAGGTGGCGCTGCACCAGGTAGAAGAAGGCCGCGGACGGGATCGCGATCAGCACCGCGGTCGCGGCCATCAGGTTCCACTGCGCGTCGTGCTCGCTGACGAAGGTCTGCAGGCCGACGGCCAGCGTGTACTTGTCGGAGCTGAGCATGAACGTCGAGGCGAACGGCACCTCGGCCCAGTAGGTGAGGAAGGAGTAGAAGGCGGCGACCGCCAGGCCCGGGCGGGCGAGCGGCAGCACCAGCCGCCAGAAGGTGCCGAACGGGCTGAGCCCGTCGACCCGGCCTGCCTCGTCGATCTCCACCGGGATGGTGTCGAAGTAGCCCTTCAGCAGCCAGGCGCAGTACGGCACGGTGGTGGTCGAGTACACCAGGATCAGGCCGGTGTAGCTGTCCAGCAGACCGAGCTCGGAGAGCATCGTGTACATCGGCACGATCAGCACCGCGATCGGGAACATCTGGGTGACCAGCAGCGACCACATCAGCGGCTTGTGCCCGGGGAACTTCATCCGGGAGACGGCGTAGCCGGTGGTGGCCGCGAGCATGACGCCGAACACGGTGGTGATGCCGGAGACCAGCAGGGCGTTGCCGAACCAGGTGAAGAAGTCGGTGTCGGACAGCACGTGCTGGTAGTTCGACAGCGTGAGCTTGTCGAGGATGTGGCCGGGGTGGAGGTAGTCGGTCTTGTCCGGGCCGAGCGAGACGAAGAGGATCCACCCGACCGGGAACAGCGCGATCAGGCTGGCCACGATCAGGGTGCCGTGGGACAGCGCCCGGACCAGCGGGCTGCTCTCGCCGCGGCGGCGGACCTTGACCGGCCGGGCGGCCGGGGCCGCGGTCGCTGCGGGGGCCGGGCGTTCGGTGGTGGTGCTCATCGGGGTTACCTGCCTTCGTGGGTCAACTGGGTCCGGGGCCTCAGCCGTTGGCCTGCTCGTTGCGGGCGAGCCAGCGCCGGTAGAAGGCGGTGAAGACGATCAGGATGGACAGCAGGATCACGCCGTAGGCGGCGGACTGCGCGTAGTCCCGGGGGATCTGGCCGAAGCCGAGGCGGTAGGCCCAGGTGACCAGCAGTTGGGCGTCGGGCGCGCCGGTGCCGAACAGCAGGAAGATGACGTTGAACTGGTTGAAGGTCCAGATCACGCCGAGCAGGACGACGGTGGAGGAGACGGTGCGCAGCCCGGGCATGGTGACGTACCGGAAGCGCTGCCAGGGGGTGGCGCCGTCCATCTCGGCGGCCTCGTACAGCTCGGCCGGGATCGACTGCAGGCCGCCGAGCAGCGAGATCATCATGAACGGCACGCCGGCCCAGGTGTTGACCAGGATGGCGGCCGCCTTCTGCGCCCACGGGTCGGTGAGCCAGCCGGGCTCGGGCAGGTGCAGCACGGAGAGGATGCCGTTGACGACGCCGCCGTCGGCGAGCATCAGGCGCCAGGAGAAGACGGTGACGAAGGTCGGCACGGCCCAGGGCAGGATGAGCAGCAGCCGGTAGGCGGCGCGCCCGCGCAGCTTCTTGTTGAGCAGCAGGGCGAGGCCCAGCCCGAGGGTGTAGTGCAGGAAGACGCAGACCGCCGTCCAGGCGATGGTCCAGACGAAGTGCGACCAGAAGCGGTCGTACGAGCCGGGGCCCCACAGGATGTCGGCGTAGTTGTGGAAGCCGACGAAGTTGTAGCTCGCCGGGATCTCGTTGACGCCGATCTTGCGGGCGACGTTGAGGCTGTTGGCGTCGGTGAGGGTGAGCCAGATGCCCTCGACGAGCGGGTAGAGCACCAGCACGCCGAGCACCAGCACGACCGGCGCGATCATCGCGTAGGCGTACCAGTGCTTGGCGTAGGAGCGCTTGACGCGTTCCAGTAGGCCCGGACGCTGCTCGCGCTCCCGGCTGCCCTTGCCGGTGGCGCCCTGCACGGCGACTGACATCGTTCACACCTTCTCGGGGGGATTCTCGGGGGGAGCCGACGGCCCGGCCTGCCGGGGGCGGCGGATGACGGTCGACGACTGACAGCCGATGAAGTCGGTTCGCTGTCGTTCGTTCGCCGTCATCCGCCGGCCGGCGGACCGGGCACGGGGACTACTTGGCGAAGCCCGGCAGGAGCTTGGCGTAGTCGGTGGCGACGGTGTTCAGCGCGTCCTGGGTACCGGTGCCCTGGACGGCCTTGCCCAGGTTGGTGCCGAGCGAGGCGAACAGCGAGCTGTACTCGGGCAGTTCGGGGCGCGGCTTGGCGCTGGTCAGGATGCCCTGGAAGCCGGCGATGCCCGGGTCGGCCTTGACGTCGCCGGTGAAGGCGTCGGTGCGGGTCGGCAGGGTGGAGTTCTTCTGCGCGATGAACGCCTGGCTCTCGGCCGAGGTCATGAAGGCGGCGAACTTCTCGGCGGCGGCCTTGTGGGCCTTGTCGGCACCGGCGTAGACGGAGATGTTGTGGCCGCCGGTGGGGGCGCCGGCCTTGCCCGCGGAGCCGCCGGGGACGGCCGCGATGCCGAGGTTGTTCTTGTCGGCGAAGGCCGAGCCCTTGTAGATGTTGGTGATCTCCCAGGGGCCCTGGATGATCGCCGCGACCTTGCCGCTGTTGAAGGCGTCCATCATGTGCGCGTAGGCGTCGGTGGTGACGTCGGCCTTGGCGGTGCCGGGCGCGGTGAACATCGTCTTGTAGGTCTCGACGGCCTTGACGGCCTCCGGCGAGGTGATGGTGATCTTCTTGCCGGCGGCGTCGACGGTGTCGGTGCCCTCGCCGAACAGGAACGGCATCGCGTAGTAGCCGTCGGCGGCCTTCAGCCAGAAGCCGTCCACGCCGGCCTTGTCCTTGACGGCGGCGGCGTCGGCCTTCAGCTCGTCCCAGGTCTTCGGCGCGTCGGTGATGCCGGCCTTCGCGAACAGCTCCTTGTTGTAGAGCAGGCCGAGGGTGTCGGTCACCAGCGGGACGCCGTACAGCTTGCCCTCGTACTTGGCCTGCTGGATCAGGCTGGGCTGGAAGGCGGAGGTGTCGGCGGCGGCCGGGGTGCCGTCCAGCGGCTCCAGGTAGCCGGCCTTGGCGAAGGCTGCGGTCCAGCCGACCTCGGAGCGGAACACGTCCGGAGCGCCCTTGGCCCCCATCGCGGTCTGGAGCTTGTTCTGCGCCTGGTCGAACGGGACGTTGACGAAGTCGACCTTGACGTTCGGGTTGGCGGCCTCGAACTTCTTGACGAGCTCCTGGTAGTTCGGCGCCTCGTTGGTGGCGTTCGAGGTGTCCCAGTACGTGAGGGTGACCGGCCCGTCGGCCTTGCCGTCCGAGCTGGAGCCGCTGCTGCCACAGGCAGCCATCGAGACCGCGAGGGCCACAACGAGGGCAGAGGCCGCGATGCCACGCCGCATGAGAACTCCTTGGGAGGGTGGGGGTGCCCGAGATGTTCGGAGACAGGCGCATAATGGCTGCCTCGTGCCGACCGCACCGTTGCTGCCGTCGGGCTCGGGAAGGAAGTTAACAGCGGTGAAAGATCAACGGAAAGTCCTTGCAGCAAGTTTCTGCAAGAAACACCGATCGTTACAACCGCGTGTCCTGGACGTTGCCGCACGGTAGTTGACACTCGCGTCGATTGCCCCGGTTCGTCCGATTCACCCCGCCTCGGGGCGGCCGACGGGACCACCCTGCGTGGCTGAAAGCCGTTTGCAGCAGACTGGACGCATGCGCATCAGAGCCGTCACCGAGGACGAACTCCCCCTGCTCACCGAGCTGGAACGGGCCGCCGGCGCTCCCTTCGCCGCGATCGGCATGCCGGAGATCGCCGCGGACGAGCCCCCTGCCCCGGAGGAGCTCGCGCACTACCTGGAGCGGGGCGTCGCCCTGGCCGCCGAGGCCCCCGACGGCACGGTCGTCGCCTACCTGCTGGCCGAGCCGGTCGACGACGCGCTGCACGTCGAACAGCTCTCCGTCCACCCCGACCACGCCCGCCGCGGCATCGGCCGGGCGCTGCTCGACCACCTCGCACGGACCACCGACGCCCCGGCGCTCACCCTGACCACCTTCGCCGAGGTCCCCTGGAACGCCCCCTACTACGCGCGCTGCGGCTTCCGGCCGCTGGCCGACGCCGAGGTCACCCCGGGCCTGCGCGAGATCCGCCGCAAGGAGGCCGAGCACGGGCTGGACCGCTGGCCCCGGCTCTGCATGCGCCGGGACCTGCGGTCGTGACCGTGAGCGGCCCGACCTGCCCGCGGCCGTGACCCGCCGGCGGTCGGCCGCCACCGGGCCGCCCGCCGCCGGGCCGCCTTCACCGGGTGGGACGCCTTCCGCCGGGTAGGCCACCGACGGGGGGTGGGCCACCGACGGCACCCGCGACCCGCCGGGTCCTGTCCGGGGCCGGACAGGGCCTAGTTCGTGCCCAGCCGCAGCACCGTCGTCGAGCGGAACTCCTCCCCCGGCCGCAGCACCGTGCTGGGGAAGGCCGGGTGGTGCGGGGCGTCCGGGAAGTGCTGGGTCTCCAGGGCGATCCCGGCGAACGGTCCGTACGTGACGCCGCTCGCGCCGGTGACCGCCCCCTGGAACTTGTTCGCCGTGTAGACCTGGATGCCCGGCTCGGTGGTCAGCACCTCCAGGGTGCGGCCGCTGACCGGGTCCTCCAGCAGCGCCGCCCGCGCCGGGCTGCCGTCCGCCGGCCGGGCGCGCAGCACCCAGTTGTGGTCGTAGCCGCCCGGCCCGGCCAGCTGCGGGTGCCGGTCGTGCACCGACTTGCCGATCGGCGTGGCCGCCGTGAAGTCGAACGGCGTGCCGGCCACCGGCTCGGTCCGCCCGTACGGGATCTGCCGTTCGTCGGCCGGGGTGTACTCGTCGGCGTCCAGGGTCAGCAGGTGGCCGAGGACGTCGCCGCTGCCTTCACCCGCGAGGTTGACGTACGCGTGGTTCGTCAGGTTGACGACGGTCGGTTTGTTGGTGACCGCGCGGTAGGCGATCACCAGCTCCCCGGAGGCGGCCAGCGTGTAGTCGACGCTGACGTCCAGCGCGCCCGGGAAGCCCTGGTCCCCGTCCGGGCTGTGCAGCCGCAGCCGGACCCCGTCCTCGACCGGCTCGGCCGCCCACATCCGGTGCGCGAAGCCGTCCGGGCCGCCGTGGAGGGTCACGCCGCCGCCGGTCGGGGCGAGCGGGTGCTCCTCGCCGTCGATGGTGACCGACGAGTGGTCGATCCGGTTGGCGTACCGGCCCACGACCGCGCCGTAGTGCCGGCCCGGGCCCAGGATCTGCGCCAACCGGTCGCCGGCGAGCAGCAGTTGTGCGGACCGGCCGGAACGGTCCGGCGCGCTGAGGGTGTGCAGGGTGGCGCCGAGGGTGAGCACGCTCGCCTCGTACGGACCGGCCGTGAGTGTCCAGCGCTCGATCGCGGCGCCCGCGCCCGCGGGTTCGAGGGGTTCGTGCCGGACGCTGGTGGCCTCGCTCGCCATGACCTGCTCCTCACTGTCGGCCGCGGCGCACCGCGACCGCCGGCTTCCTGCTCCGTCGAGGGGTCGCCGCGGCAGCCCCGGTGTTCGTCAGCCTAGCGACGGCGGCGGCGTCCTGGGCGCACCATCGTCCACGCGCGCCGCCCGTGCGCGACGGCCCCCGGCCACCGGACCGGAGCCGCCGCCGCGCCGGACGCCGCCCGCTACTGCTCGCCCTCCGTCGAGGTCGACTCCCGCTGCTGCGGCGGCAGCCCGAGCGCCGAGGCCAGCCCGTCCGGCCCGCTGCCCGCCTTGCGGTAGACCGCCGCCAGCCGCCTGTTGACCAGGCTGATGTGCAGCCCGAGTTCCTCGGCGATCCGCTGCGGCGGCAGGCCCCGCACCGCCTGCCGGGCGACCTCCATCTCCGGGCCGCTGAGCGTGTCCAGGGTGTCCCGGAAGTCGCGCAGCCCCAGCCGGTTGGGCCGCAGGCCGTAGTTGGCCAGCTCCCGCCGCGCCTGGTCGACCAGTCCCTCCGCCGAGCAGTGCTGGGCCAGCTCGATGCCCTGGTACAGGTACTCCTGGGCGTCCTCCAGCCGCCCGACCCGGCGCAGCGCGGCACCGAGGTCGACCAGCGCGACGGCGTGCTCGTAGCCCGCCGGGGACTGCCCGAGGTACATCACGGCCTGTTCCAGCAGTTCGACCGCCTGCTGGCCGTCCTCGACCTGCGCCTGCAGCCGCAGCGCGGTGCCGATCGCCGAGGCGGTGCCGAACTCGCGCGCGTCCCGGACCGCCTTCTGGGCGTACTCGCGGGCGCGCTCGGGCTCGTCGTCGGCGATCGCGACGGCGAGGTGGCCGGCCCAGGGCGCCCAGACGGTGTTGCGCCAGCCGCGCACCTCCAACTGGGCGCCGGCCTCGGTGAGCGCGGCGGCGGCGCCCGCGTGGCGGCCCTTGGCGATCAGCAGCTTGCCGTACAGCGAGGCCGCGTCCGGCAGCACCATGGCGGTCGCGTGGTACGGCGGGTGGAAGCCGAAATCGTTGGCCAGCTCCCAGGCCTCGTCGACCCGGCCGCGGGCGATCAGGGTGTCCACCAGCACGCCCACGGCGTCCCAGGCCAGCGGCAGCTTCTGCCCGATCCGCTCGGAGATGCGGTACGCCCGGCGCAGGAAGTCCTCGGCCTCGGCGAGCAGGCCGCGGCGGAACCGGGCCAGCCCCATCAGGAAGTACGCGAAGCCCCGGTGGGCGCCGCTCCAGCCGGCCACCTCGAACTGGATGATGGCGTCCGCGGCCAGCCGCTCGGCCTGGGCGACCCGGTCGTTGTAGATGTACGTGAGACCGAGCATCGAGGGCAGTTCGAAGCCCCAGGTGGTGTCGGTCCAGCCGAGGCCCTTGGGCAGTCGGCCGCCGTCGAGGACCTCGTCGGCGAGGGCCAGCGCCTCGGCCGAGGGCTTGCCGCTCAGGGTGAGGTCCCAGGCCCGCATGGCGAGCACGGCCCGGTCGGCGGCCTCCCGGCCGGTCAGGCCGGCGCACATCTCGCCGAGCCGGGCGGAGCGGCCGGGGCCGTCCTCCTCGGACTTGCGGAAGGCGTGCCACATGAACGAGGCGGCCTGCAGCCGCTGCTTCCCGGCCGGGTCGTCGGTCTTGCGGGCCTCGTCCTGGCAGACCAGGGCGGCCTCGCGCAGCTCGCCGCTGTGCGCGAGCACCTCGGACAGCCGGAAGGTGGCGTCCACCCGCAGTTCGGGGCGCAGCGGCACCTCGTCGGGGTCGAGGGCGAGCTTGAGCTGGTTGACGGTGGCGACGGGGTCGGTGAGCAGGGCGGAGCAGCCGAGTTCGTACAGCACCTCGGCCTTGATCTCGTCGGCGGGCGGCTCGTTGAGCGCGCGGTGCAGACAGCGCTGGGCGGCCTCGGGGGCGCCGATCAGCTGGTGTTCGACGGCGGCGCGGCGCAGCTTCTTGACGATCCGGTCGTCGCCCTCCCCGGAGTGGGTCTCGACCAGATGGCGGGAGGCGGCGAGCAGGCCGAGTCCGGCGTTCTCGATCTCGACGGCGGCGATGCCGTGCATACCGAGGCGGGTGGCGTCCGGCATGGTGTTGTAGATCGAGCTGGCGATCAGCGGATGGACGAACTCCAGGTTCCCGTTGGGGGACTGGGTGAGCACGCGCTGCTTGCGCAGCTGCTTGATGGAGTCGCGGGCGCCCTCGGTGCTCTGGGTGGAGATCCGGGTGGCGAGGTCGATCCGGATGTCGGTGCCGAGCATGGCGCAGGCCCAGGCGAAGCGCAGGGTGCTGGCGCCGAGCCGGTCCAGCCAGCTCTTGAGGGTCATCCCGGTGGCGTCGACGGCGAGTTCGCGCAGTTGCCGGGAGTTCTCCTCGACCGGTTCGAGCTCCTGGTCACGGACCTGGTCGAGCAGGGCGACGACCTCGAAGGGGTTGCCGTTGACGACGTTCCAGAACTCGTAGCAGAAGGCGTCCTCGGCCTTGTCGCCGAGTTCGGCGCGGACCATGTCGGTGACGGAGCTGAGGTTGAGCCGGTTGAGCTCGTGCTTGCGGGCCTTGAGGCCGATGATGTCGCGGCGGAACTCCTGGGTCGCGGCCGGCCAGTCGCTCTCGTCCTCGCGGAAGGCGAACACGAGCAGGACGGGCAGTTCGCCGGAGCGGACGGCGAACTTGGCGAGCCAGGAGAGCGATTCGGCGTCGGCCCAGTGCAGGTCGTCGACGATCATCACCATCGGCGCGCGGCGCGGTGCGAGCTGGGTGAGGACGTAGTCGAGGCCGTCGCGCACGCCCTGCGGGTCGAGCCGGCGGGCCCCGGCCTTGGGCTGCTTGAGGCCCATGGCCGGTCCGACGACCTCCTCCCAGGTGCCCATGACCTGGCGGAACACGTCCGGCTGCAGGTCGCTGAGCACCGGCTGGAGCAGCTGGCGCAGGACGTGGTACGGCTCCTTGAACTGCCGTTCGCCGCCACGGGCGAACAGCACGGTGGCGCCGTCGCGGAGCTTGGCGATCCGTCGGACCTCGTGCAGCAGGCTGGTCTTGCCGATGCCGGGACGGCCGGAGAAGGCGAGCAGGTCGCCGATCTCGGTGCCGCCTGCGGCGAAGTCGCGGCAGAGCCGGTCGACGGCGGCTTCCACCGAGCGCAGTTCGGCGTCGCGGTCGCGCAGTCGGACCCGGGGCGCGGAACCGTCGCCGTCCCGGCCGGAACCGGCCCCCGTCCGAAGTTCGTTGTCCTGCTCGGTCACCGTCGCGCCTCCGCCTCGCCCGATCCCGTCACAGCTCCATCACTGCGTGGAGCCGAGGTTAGCGCTGCGTGGCCCTCACCGTGCGGCATTCGTGCAGGCTGGGACGGACGGTGAGGGTTCGGAGTGCTTGCCAAGGGCAATTGCCCTATATCCCTAACGTCCGATCATTACATCAGATACCCTACGGCCCTCGGGGCGCAGATGATCTTGTCAACCCCACCCTCACCGTCTTCGCCTCGCCACGTCAACTCCCTCCACTATCAGTGCTCCAACCAGAAGCGCCCCCACCCTCCGCTGCACCGGGAGTCCGATGTCTGACGACACCTCACTTCAGATCCCGTTCCCGCACCGCCGCAGTCCGCACGGCCCCTACGCGACCGCCCTGCACCGCGACTGGCTGGTCCGCCACCCCCTGCTGCCCGACGCCGACCACCCCGGCTACGCGCACTGGGAGGTGGTGGACCTCGCCGCGCTCGGCTACCCGGACGCCGGACCGGACGAACTCGCCCTGGCCGCCGACCTGATGGGCTTCTACTTCCTCTTCGACGACCAGTTCGACGGCCCGCTCGGCCGCCGCCCCTCGGAAGTCGCGCCGATCTGCGAACGCCTGATCGCCGTCCTGCACGGCGCCCGCCCCGACCAGGAGTCCGCGGTCGAGACCGCCTTCGCCGACCTCTGGAACCGCAGCGCGCACGGCATGCCCGCGCGCTGGCAGGCGCGCGCCGCGTACAACTGGGAGTACTACCTGGCCAGTCACCCGGCCGAGGCGGCCGGCCGGATCTCCGCCCGGCCCCCGGACCGGGACGGCTACCTCGAACTCAGACGGGGCACCGCGGCGATGGAGACCATCTTCGACATGGTCGAACGGATCGGCCAGTTCGAGGTCCCCGCCGCCGTCCTGCACCACCCGGTGCTGCGTCAACTCCGCCAGCTGGCAGCGGACATACCGTCACTCAGCAACGACGTGCGGTCCTACCCGCTGGAGGCGCCGCGCGGCGACGTCAACAACCTGGTCATGATCGTCCAGCGGGAACGCCGCTGCTCGCCCGACGAGGCCTGCGCGGCGGTCATCGCGGAGGCCCAGCTGATGGTCGAGCGCTGCGAGGAACTGCACGGCCGACTCCTCGACGTCTACCGCGAGTTGGGCCTGTCCCGGATAGAGCGCGCGATCGCCCAGCGGTACGCGGACGGGCTGCTCACCTGGCTGGCGGGCTACCTCAGCTGGGAGGCCCGCACCGGCCGCTACCACGCGGTCTGACGCCCACCCGCTGGCCCCCGGCCGCCACACGCCGACCGGGGCAGCCGGCCGGCGGAGTCGGGCGCGCCCGCGCCGGCACCCGCCCCCTGCGCGACCGATCACGCCGGGGTGAGACCGCGCGCGGCGGGCCTCCCGCGCCGGGCGCCGACCGCACCCGGGGTCGACGACCACCCGGACAGGACCCGGACGAGCCGACACGGGAGCCGCCGCAACCCGGCCTCGCGGCGCGCCCCCGCGACCCGACCTCCCGACCCGGCCTCGCTGCGCGCCCTCACGGCACGCCCCGAACGACCCGACCGCGCAGCACACCCCGAACGAGCCGACCGCGAGAACGGCCGGAACGCGCACCCTCCGTACGGACCCGGCGCACCGACCGTAGCCGCGCGGGCGCCCGGCGGTTATCGTGCTCGACGGCGGGCGCCCCCGGGCGTCCGGCCCGTGTGCGTGTCCTTACCCTCCCGCCGGGCCGCCCCGACCGGGCGGTCCGGCGCGCCGCCCCGGCCCGCGGCCCGGGCGGCGCCCGACGTCGCGAGGAGACACCAGAGCATGACGGTCTACCAGCCCCCCGGTGCGCCCGGCAGCATCGTCGCCTACCGCTCCCGGTACGAGCACTGGATCGGCGGCGGATGGACGCCTCCGGTGCACGGCCGGTACTTCGGCGACCCGACCCCGGTCACCGGCGAGGTCTTCACCGAGGTCGCCCGCGGCACCGCCGAGGACATCGAGGCCGCCCTGGACGCGGCCCACGCCGCCGCCCCCGCCTGGGGCCGCACCCCGGCTGCCGAGCGGTCCCAGGTGCTGCTGCGGATGGCCGACCGGATGGAGGCCAACCTGGAGCAGCTGGCCGTCGCGGAGAGCTGGGAGAACGGCAAGCCGGTGCGCGAGACGCTGGCCGCCGACCTCCCGCTCGCCGTCGACCACCTGCGCTACTTCGCCGGCGCGCTGCGCGCCCAGGAGGGCGGCCTCTCCCAGCTGGACGAGGACACCGTCGCCTACCACTTCCACGAGCCGCTGGGCGTGGTCGGCCAGATCATCCCGTGGAACTTCCCGATCCTGATGGCGGTCTGGAAGCTGGCCCCGGCACTCGCGGCCGGCAACGCGGTGGTGCTCAAGCCCGCCGAGCAGACCCCGGCCTCGGTGCTGCTGCTCGCCGAGCTGACCGCCGACCTGCTGCCGCCCGGGGTGCTCAACATCGTCACCGGCTTCGGCGAGGAGGCCGGCGCCCCGCTGTCCGCCAGTCCGCGGATCCGCAAGCTCGCCTTCACCGGCGAGACCTCCACCGGCCGGCTGATCTCCCGCGCGGCGGCCGACAACCTGATCCCGGTCAGCCTGGAACTCGGCGGCAAGAGCCCCAACGTGTTCTTCGCGGACGTCGCCGACGCCCAGGACGCCTTCTACGACAAGGCCGTCGAGGGCTTCGCGATGTTCGCCCTCAACCAGGGCGAGGTCTGCACCTGCCCCAGCCGCGCGCTGATCGACGCCCCGATCTACGAGCGGTTGCTCGCCGACGGCCTGCAGCGGGTGCGCGCGATGCGCCAGGGCGACCCGCTGGACACCGACACCCAGGTCGGCGCCCAGGCCAGCGCCGAGCAGCTGAAGAAGATCCTCTCCTACTTCGAGATCGGCCAGGCCGAGGGGGCCAAGGTCCTCACCGGCGGCGAGCGCGCGGACCTCGGCGGCGCCCTGGCCGGCGGGTACTACGTGACGCCGACGGTCTTCGAGGGCGACAACTCGATGCGCGTCTTCCAGGAGGAGATCTTCGGACCGGTCGTCTCGGTGACCCGCTTCGACGGCTTCGACCAGGCGGTCGCGCTCGCCAACGACACCCAGTACGGGCTCGGCGCGGGCGTGTGGACCCGCAGCCTCAACACCGCGCACCGGGCCGGACGCGCCATCCAGGCGGGCCGTGTGTGGACGAACTGCTACCACAACTACCCCGCGCACGCGGCCTTCGGCGGCTACAAGAACTCCGGGATCGGGCGGGAGAACCACAAGGCGCTGCTGGAGCACTACCAGCAGACCAAGAACCTGCTGGTCAGCTACTCCCCCGACGCGGTGGGCTTCTTCTAGGCCGGCCCGGGCGGAAAAGTGCGGAGCGGGAGACCGGACCCGGTCTCCCGCTCCACCGCCACTCCCCGCGGCGGGCCCCGGTCAAGCGATGGGGCAAATCGCCTGTTTCGGGATCCAAGCACATGAATGCTGCTATTTTCCCGACGCGCCGCCGACATGCCCGGACGGCCCCCGCGAACGCCGTAGACAGGACTCCCGACCCCTCACCCGCCCCCGGGAGCCCCACATGACCATCGCCACCGCCAAGCTCAGCGACCCCGTCGTCCGCGCCCTCGTCACCGCGATCAACGCGGGCGACCGCGATGCCTTCGTCGGCCTGCTCACCGCGGACGCCAGCATGTCCGACGACGGCTCCGACCGGAACCTGGAGGAGTGGATCGACCGCGAGATCTTCACCGCCCACGGCCGGATGGACGTCCAGACCGAGTCGGACGGCGGCCGGGCACTGGTCGCCAACTTCACCAACGACGCCTGGGGCGAGATGCGCACCGCCTGGCGCTTCACCCTCGACGGCGGGAAGGTCAGCCGCTTCGAGACCGGCCAGGCCTGAACCACAGGGTCAGCCGCTCCGAGACCGGCCAGGCCTGAACCGCAAGGTCAGCCGCTCCGAGACCCGCCGGGCCTGAGCCGCGACGCCGGGCTCAGGACAGCCCCAGGCACCCCCGCACCGCGCGGATCAGGTTGCGCGAGCGGACGTCACCGGTGACGCCGGGCTGCATGCCGTTGGTGACGTACCCGAAGCCCAGCCCGAGCCCCGGATCGGCGAAGCCCAGCGAGCCGCCCCGCCCCGGGTGCCCGAAGCTCGCCGGGGAGGCCATCGGCGCGGTCGGGCCGTGCCGCCAGAAGCCCAGGCCGAAGGTGGAGTTGACGATCAGCACCCGGTCCGGTCCGCTCACCGCCGGCCCGACCGCGCGGGTCAGCACCTCGGGCCCGAGCAGCGGCGGCAGCAGCGCGCCGGAGCCGTCCGGGCGGTCGGCCGCCCCGATCAGCGCCGCGTAGAACCGGGCCAGCGAGCGGGCGGTGCCGATGCCGCCGGCGCCGGGGATCTCGGCGGCCTGCACCGCCGGGTCGTTGAGGTCCACCCCGGGGCGCACGGAGGCGAAGGATCGCGCGGTCAGCGAGGCCGGGTCCTGGTAGGCGTCCCGGACGGACTGCTTGGGCCGCAGCCGCAGCCCGCTCGGGCCGGTCCTGGCCGCCTCCGGGGCCGGCAGGTCGACCAACTTGCCGACCCGCGGCGCGGCCCCGGCCGGCAGGCCGATCCACAGGTCCAGCCCGAGCGGCCCGGCGATCTCCTCGGCGAAGTACTGCCCGACCGTCCGGCCGCTCACCCGCCGCACCACCTCGCCGACCAGCCAGCCGAAGGTGTACGGGTGGTAGCCGTGCGCCGTACCGGGCTCCCAGGCGGGCGTCTGCGCCGCGACGGCCGCCGCCGCGCGCTCCCAGGTGAGCACGTCCTCCAGCCGCAGCGGTGCGTCCAGCGCGGGCACCCCCGCCTGGTGCGAGAGCAGCCAGCGCACCGGCACCCCGCCCTTGCCGGCCGCCGCGAACTCCGGCCAGTACGACGCCACCGGCGCGTCCAGGTCCAGCAGCCCGCGTTCGACCGCCAGCAGCGCGGTGGTCGCGGTCAGGCCCTTGGTGACCGAGCGCAGCACCTGCGCGGTGTCCGCCGTCCACGGCACCGCGGGAGCGGGCCGCCCGCCGACCTCGGGCCGGGCGTCACCGCCCCACAGGTCGACCACCTTGCGGCCGCGCACGTACAGCGCGAAGGCCGCGCCGAGTTCGCCGAAGTCGGCGAAGTTCCGTGCGAAGGCCGCCCGTACGGGCTCGAACCCCTCGGCCGTCCCGCCCCAGATCTCCACCACCGCGCGCCGCCTCCTGCCCGATCCGGTCATCACCGTCCGCCCGCGTTCGAAAGTTCGTGAAGATCCGTTCGAGCCGGGCCCGGAAACCCTAACCTGTCGGTCATGACCAACCCTGCCGAAGAGCTGATTGACGTCGTCGACGAGCACGACCGGGTGGTCGGGACCGCCCTGCGCGCCGAGGTCTACCGTCGCGGACTGACCCACCGCTGCGTCTTCATCCTGGTCCACGACCCCGCCGGGCGGATCTTCGTCCACCGCCGCACCGACACCAAGCTGTTCGCCCCCGGCGCGTACGACATGTTCGTCGGCGGCGTGGTCGGCTCCGGCGAGACCTACGCCGAGGCCGCCGTCCGCGAGGCCGAGGAGGAACTCGGCGTCCACGGCATCGCCCCGCGCCCGATGTTCAAGTTCCACTTCCGGGACCCCGACGGCGGCAAGCTCAACTGGTGGTGCGACATGTACGAGGCCGAGTGGGACGGCCCGGTCTCCCCGCAGGAGTCCGAGGTCGCCTGGCACGCCTGGATGACCCCCGACGAACTCGCCGAGCGCCTCACCCGCGACACCTTCGTCGCCGACGGCGTCGAGGCCTACCGCCGCTACCTGGAGTTCCGGGCGGCTTCCTAGACCGCCCCGAGCCGCCGGGTCCACGCGCCTCACGGGCCGGGTCCCACCGGCCTCGTGAGCCGCCGGACGGCCGCCGGATAGGCTGGCGCGCATGGCCTCCCGTACGCCGTCCCCGACGGCCGACCGCGCAGCACGGACCTCCGCTCCAGACCGGGCGGCAGCGGGCGAACGGCCCCGCCGGCGGCTGAGCGTGGACGAGCGGCGGGAACAGCTGATCGCCGTGGCGCTGGAACTGTTCAGTCGGCGGCCGCCGGAGGAGGTGTCGATCGACGACATCGCCGCCGCCGCGGGCGCCTCCCGGCCCCTGGTCTACCACTACTTCCCCGGCAAGCAGGCGCTGTACGAGGAGTCGCTGCGACGGGCCGGCCGGGAACTGTCGGCCCGCTTCGAGGAGCCGATGGAGGGGCCGCTGTCGGAGCGGCTCCTCCGGGTGATGGGCCGCTACCTGGACTTCGTGCAGAGCCACGGGCCGGGCTTCGCGGCGCTGCTGCGGGGCGGCTCGGTCGCGGCCAGCGCGGGCACCTCCGCGGTGATCGACGACGTGCGCCGGGCCGCGCAGGAGCAGATCCTGGCCCACCTGGCGATCCCGTCGCCCAGCCCCGGGCTGCGACTGACCGTCCGCGCCTGGATCGCCAACGCCGAGATCACCTCGCTGGAGTGGCTGGTCGAGCGCTCGGTGCCGCTGGAGGAGCTGCAGCTGCACCTGGTGCAGGAGTTCGTCGCCGCGCTCACCCTCACGGCCGCCCGGGAGCCCGCGCTCGCCGCCGAGCTGGGCTCCTTCTTCGCCGACGAACACCCGGACGGCCCGACCGGGCGCCTGGTGCGGGACCTCGCCGGGCTGTTCGCCGTCCCGGGGATCCTCGACGCGGTCACCGCACTCGCCGCCGGGACCACCGAAGCCGCCGAGGGCTCCGAGGTGACCGGGGCCTCCGGAGCCTCCGAGGACCCCGAGCCCGCCGGGGCTTCCGAGACCTCCGAGCCCTCCGAGACCTCCGGGGCCGCCCCCGAGTGACCGCCGAACCGGTGGTCACGGCCCCGGCCCGAGTGATCATCGGGTCATCCTGCGGTTCGGTCTGGACGGTGGGCTCTGATAGGAATGGGCAGGGATTTGACGGCGCGCCGCCCCGGCGGGCCCGGTCCCACCCGAACCACCGACGGCAGACGGAGCAGAGCGGGGGGCTCACCAGTTGACCCAGGACGTCCAGTTCAGTGCGGAGGCCAACCCCTTCGCGGCCGCCGAGCAGGTCTGCGCGACCCTCGGCACGCTCACCGACGCCCTCTTCGACGAGCACACCTCGCGCCATCCGGCGGCCTCGCTGGGCGCCCTGCGCACGGACCCGGCCGAACACCCCGACGCCGAGGCACTGTTCGGCCTGCCGCTCGCGCCCAACGGCCCGGTGCACGTCGCCCTCGACCGGCTCGGCACGGTGGTCACCGCCGGCACCGCCCGACCCGGCACCGGCGCACGGATCGCCGACCGGGTGATCGGCGTCCTGCAGGCACGCTTCGGCGGCGGGGCCGTACGCGGCGCCATCGCCGACCGGGGCACCACCTCGGCCGCGCTGTTCCAGCTTCCGGTCACCGGCGAGTTCGCCGACGCCAAGCTGCGCCCGCCGTTCGCCCCCGCACTGGCCGCGCTGGCGGCCGGACAGCAGACCCGTCGGCCGGTCGAACTGCCCACCGGCGCGGGCGCCGAGGTCCGCCTGGTCGTCCCGCCCGGCTTCCACCCGCTGACCTCCCCCGGCGGGCCCCCCGGCGTCTCCTCCCGTACGGTGCCCCCGCTGCCCGCCGACGCGGACCCGGCCGACGGGACCGCCGCCACCGTGGCGGCGGCCGCCGAACTGAGCGGGCACCTGGCCGAGGTCGCCGAGGAACTGTTCAGCGCCACCGGCACCGAGCCGCGCCGCGACTTCGCGGTGATCGCCGCCACCCTGGCCGACCTGGTCCACGACGCGGGCGTCGCGTACGCGGGCGTCTGCGCCCTGGAACTCGACGGCCGCACCTCGGACGCCGCCCTCGTCGTCTCGCTCGCCCGGCACCCGCTGCCGCTCACCGCGCTCGCCACCGAACTGGCCACCGTCCGACGGCACGCCGAGGTGTGGACGGTCCTGCTGCCGGCCGGCCCGGCCGCCGTCCTCGTCGAGGGGCGCACCGCCCCGGTGCCCGGCCCCTTGGCCGCCGACGGGCAGCGGCGCTGGGTGGTCACCTCGGCCGTCGAGGCCTTCGTGCCACTGCCGGACGGCGGGACGGTGCTGTGCGTCCAGCTGTCCACGGCGCGGCCGGAGGACTGGGAGCTGTACACGGAAGCGTTCGCGGAGCTGCTGAAGAGCATCCAGTTCGGCTGGGACGGCGAATCGGCACCGGCCGCCGCCACGCCCACCGGCGTTCCGGCGACCTCTCCGGGCGCGGCCCCGACCCGGGCACCGATTCAGGAACCGGCTCAGGCCCCGGCCGCAGCACCAACCCCGGTGGCAGCCGCCGCAGCCGCCGCCTCCGTGGAGCCCGTTTCCGTCGAGCCCGTTTCCGTCGAGCCCGTTTCCGTCGAGTCGGCCGCCGTCGAGGAGGAGCCGACGGATGCGCCGGTCCACCTGCGCGGCACACCGGTGCGCGTCCCGCCCGCGGACTTCAATCCCTTCGCCCCGGTCGCCGAACCGCTCGCCGCCGGTGCCGGTACTGGTGCCGCTACCGCTGCCGGCTCGGCCCCGGAGGACCCTCCGAAGGGCACCCCGGTCATGGTCCCGCCGCCGGACTTCGACCCCTTCGCCATGCCGGACTTCTCCACCGCGGGCACCGCTGCCGACGTCCGGCCCGCAGGAACGCCTGCGGGAGCGCCCGCGATCGCCGACCCGTTCGGCACGACGGTCGCGGGTGAACCGAAGAGCGACCCGTTCGGCACCACCCTGGCCCCGCAGGGACCGGCCGTCCCGCCGCCGCCGTCGGCCCCGCCGATCATCCCGGCGCCCGTGACCGCTGCGACGACCGCCACCCCGGCGCCGGCTGCGGCCGGGGAGGAGACGCCGCGCAAGGGCACACCGGTCATGGTTCCGCCGCCGGACTTCGACCCCTTCGCCATGCCCGACCTCTCCGCCACGCCCGCGGCGGCGCCGGAGCCCGCCGCGGAGGCGGACGCGGCACCGGAGCACCGCCCCTTCGGCTGAGCCCTGACCTCCTACCCCGGCGGCGTGCCGCGCGCGACGCGCAGCACGCCGCTCAGCGCACTGTCGTCCGTCACGCGCGCCGCCGCTCGATCATCGTCTCGATCCCGTCCAGCATCCGTGCCATGCCGAACTCGTACAGCGCCTCCAGGCTCAGGTCGAGCTCCGGCCCCCGGTTCATCGCGTCGAACATCGGGAACCGCTCCGGATCCGCCATCAGCCGGTCGTGGTCCTCGGCGTCCAGCCGGTCCATCCACTCGTCGGCCGACAGCCCGCTGTCCTGCTCGGCCTGCGCCTCCCGCTCGAAGTGGGTCGCCAGCCCGCACACGAACGCGGCCAGCGCGACGGAGGCCTGGGCGATCTCCTCCCAGCTCAGCCCCACCCCGGAAAGCGCCGCCATCGACCGCTCGGTGTGCAGCGCGGCGTCCGGTGCCAGCACCGGCCGGGTGAAGGACATCGTGGACGCCAGCCACGGGTGCCGGCGGTAGATCCGCCACTGCAGCCGCGCGACCTCCTCCAGTGCCTCCCGCCAGTGCGGCGAGAGGCGCTCCGGCAGCGGCTGCTCGCCGAAGGCCACGTTCATCATGAGCCGCAACAGCTCGTCCTTGCCCGGCACATGACGGTAGAGGGACATCGTCGCGACGCCGAGATCGGTCGCGACCCGCCGCATCGACAGCGCCGCCAGCCCCTCCGCGTCCGCCACCTGGAGGGCTGCGGCCACGATCCGTTCCCGGGTGAGTTCGCGCTCACCGCCGGTCCGTGTGCGCCGCCCTCCGGGCGCGCCGGGCGACACCGGCGTCGTCGCCGACTCCTGCGCACCGGAGGCCCGTTGCGGTTCCCGGTCGGGCACCCGGACGTGCGCCCCGGCCGCCGTGGTCCCGCCCGCCTTCGCGCCGGCCGTCGGCGTCCCGGCCACCACCGTCCCCACCCCGGGGACGGCCCGGACCAGCCCCTCGTCCCGCAGACGGTTCAGCACCTTGGTCGCCGTGGCCATCGCGACGCCCCACTCCTGGGTGATCCGCCGGGTCGACGGCACCCGCGTCCCCGGCGCCAACTCCCCCGTCGCGATGCGCCGTCGAAGCTCGGCCGCGATCCGCTCCGAGGGAGTCCCGTGCTCAGCCATCACCCACCACCCGCCAGACCGTCGACCACTCCGGGGAGGAACCCGAACCGGAGAGTAGCCCGAAGGGCAGGCCCCCGCGGGTCGTCGTCACCAACTGCCCGACGCCGCCGCCGGGTTCACCCTCAGCCCGCGCGCCGCGCCAGGTGCACCACGTCCGGCACCCCGCGGGACACCGGGATCTCGTGCGTCACCACGTCCGAGAAGCCCGCCGCCCGCAGTGCCTCCTCGAAGGCCGACGACGGCTGCGCGCTCCACACCGCCAGCACCCCGTCCGGCTGCAGCCGGTGCCAGAGCACCGCGAGCCCGTCCGCGCCGTACAGTCCGTTGTTGGAGTCGGTGACGGTCCAGTCCGGCCCGTTGTCGATGTCGAGGCACAGCGCGTCGTAGCGCTCGCCGTCCGCGGCCGCGAGGTACTCCAGCAGGTCGGTGTGGAGCACCGCGACCCGTTCGTCCTCCAGCGCGCCGCCCGAGAAGGCGCCGAGCGGTCCGCTGCGGTGCCACTCGATGATCGCGGTCTCCCGCTCGACGATGGCGATCCGCCCCCAGCGCGGCTCGGCGGCCGCGTAGGCGAGCGAGAAGCCGACCCCGAGGCCGCCGATCAGCACCGCCGGCCGTTCGGCGCGACTGCCCGTCCGGTCCAGCTCGTCGAGTGCCGCCTGGATCAGCAGCCGCTCGGAGCGCCCGTCGGCGGTGTCCATCAGGAAACAGCCGTTGGCGATGATCTCGAAGTGCCGTCCGCGCTGCCGCAGCACCACCTCGCCGTACGGGCCCTCCCGCCGGTCGAGCGTGACGACGACCTCGGGGCCGTCCCGTTCGGGCAGTGCGGTGGTCATCCGTCCTCCTTGACGAACGCGGGTGGACTCCGGCGAACTCGGGGCCCGGACCGCACCGGTGCGGTCGCGGGACCGTCCCGGTGCGGACGAGTACCCGCCCGACAATAGCCGAGTCCGCACCCGCTCCCGTCAGGTCGTGATCAACACCCCCGCGTAGGAGACGCCGGCCACGACGACCCAGGAGCCGAGCCCGAGCAGGGCGATCCGCCCGCCGGTCCGCATCATGGTCGGCAGGTGCACGGCGCTGCCGAGCCCGAAGAGCGCAGCGGCCAGCAGCAGCTCCTGGGCGTCCCCGGCCAGGCCGAGCGCCTGCTCGGGGAGCACCCCGGTGGTCCGCAGGACGATCATCGCGAGGAACCCGGCCACGAACAGCGGCACGATCGGCGGGCGGCTCCCGGTCTTCACCGGATTCTCCGCCGCCGCGTCCGCTCCCGCTGCCGTTCCCGGCTCCGTTCCCGCTGCCCCGGCAGCCCGGGCCGCCCGCAGGTTCCGCCGCGCGACGACGGCGACCCCGGCCACCAGCGGCGCCAGCAGCATCACCCGCATCAGCTTGACCAGCACCGCCTCCCGCAGCGCCCCGGCCCCGCCGGTCTGCGCGGTGGCGACCACCTGCCCGACGTCGTGCACGCTGGCGCCGACCCAGCGCCCGAACTCCACCTCGCCGAGCCCGAGCGGGTGCTGGAGCAGTGGCAGCACGGCGATCGCCAGGGTCCCGCACAGGGTGACCAGGGCGACCGAGGCCGCGACGTCCTCCTCCTCGCTGCCCGCCGCCTGGCTGACGGCCCCGATCGCCGAGGCCCCGCAGATCGAGTACCCGGTGGCGACCAGCAGCGACTGGTCCCCGGGCAGGCCGAGCCGCCGGCCCAGCCAGAGGGTCCCCGCGAAGGTCGCCGCGACCACCGCGAGCACCATGACCACGGTGGCCCAGCCGAGGCCGAGCACGTCGCCCAGGCTGAGCTTGAGCCCGAGCAGGACGATGCCGGCCCGCATCAGCCGCTTCCCGGCCGTGGACAGCCCGGGTCGGGCAATCCCGCGGACCACCGGGCGCAGCCCGGGCAGGTGGGCCGCCGCCATGCCGAGGACGACGGCGGCGGTGAGCTTGGGCACGGCCGGCACCACCGCGTGGACGCCCAGCGCGGCGGCCACGCCGAGGGCCGCAAGCAGCAGCCCGGGGGCGTCCCCGCGCATCGGGGGCAGCGAGTGGGTCCGGGCAGCGCGCTGCCGGAGGGTCAGTGCCACGCCGTCGCTCACTGCTCCTGGTCGGCGGGGAGCCGGTAGACCCGCCGGATGCTGGTGCCGAGCCGCGAGACGTCGGCGCCGTACACGTGGATGGAGATCGCCGTGGTGCTGCAGGAGTTGCGCACCAGGTGGATGTCGCCGGGCGGGGCGAAGGCGGCGACGGTGCCGGCCGGGCCGGCCACGTGCTCGGTCTCGACCAGCCGGGCCCTGCGGCCGTCGGAGACGAGCCGGTAGCGGGTCTCGCTCTCCTGGCCGCGGTGGACGCCGGCCACGCACCACGAGACGTGGTCGTGGATCGGGGTGTGCTGGCCGGGCAGCCAGACCAGGGCGACGACGGAGAAGCTGCCGTCCTCCTCGGCGTGCAGGACGTGCTGGCGGTAGCGCTGCGGGTCGCCCTCGCACTGGGCGGGGGTGAGCAGCGCGTCGGGCCCGTCCGGGTCGGCGTGGAGGTGCGGGGCGAGCCGCTCACCGACGAGGTAGGCGGTGAGCTCCGGGGGCAGTCCGCGGTCCACGACGGCGCGGATCTCACTGATCAGCGCGGTCATCCGCTCGGTGAGCCGGTCGCTGCCGACCGTGGCTGAGGGCGTCATGCCAGCAGGTTCGGACCTACTGACCTATCACGTCCAAGGAGGGTTCGTAAGCGACATCCCTATCAAGGCTTATACGTCAGCACCCGACGCGGCTCGCGGCCGCCTGCCGCAGGTGGTCCAGCACCAGCCCGGTGGCCGGGATCCGGCGGTGCTCGCGCAGCACGTACGCGCTCACCTGGCGCCGCAGGTGCGGCTCGACGGCCCGCCCGGTGACCTTGCGGTGGCACATGAAGGAGAGCACCAGCGCGGGCATCAGCGCGATCCCGACCCCGGCGGCGACGAGCGACTGCACGGCGAGGTTGTCGTCGGTGGAGAAGACGATGTCCGGTGCGAAACCCTCCTCCGCGCAGACGTGCAGCAGGTTGGCCCGACATCGCGGGCAGCCGGCGATCCAGCGCTCGCCGTCGAGGTCGGCGAGCCGTACGGCGTGCCGGCGGCCGAGCGGGTGCCCGACCGGCAGCAGCACGGTGAGCAGGTCCTCCATCAGCGGGATCTCGTCCACCCCGTCGGGGACCTCGGTGGCCGCGCCCGGGTAGCGGAAGGCCAGCGCGATGTCGCACTCCCCGCGCAACAGCCGCTGGACGGAGTCGGGCGGCTCGGCCTCCAGCAGTTCGACCCGTACACCGGGGTGCTCGGCCAGCAGCCGGGCCATCGCCTCGGGTATCAGGGTGGCGTTGGCGCTGGGGAAGGCGCAGACCCGGACCCGCCCGGCGCGCAGCCGGGCGAGCGCGGCGAGCTGCTGCTGGGCGGCGGACATGCTGCCCAGGATCAGTTCGGCGTGCCGGGAGAGCGCCTCGCCCGCCTCGGTGAGCCGCAGTCCGCGCCCGGCGCGGGTGAACAGCGGGACGCCGACGGTGCGTTCGAGCGCCTTCATCTGCTGGGTGATGGCGGGCTGGGTGTAGCCGAGTTCACGGGCGGCGGCCGAGTAGGAGCCCGCCCGGACGACCTCGTGGAACGTCCTGATGTGCCGCGAGTCGAACACCGGCTCCATGGCCCTCCCGTCCGGGTCGTCGTCCGGACCGTCGAGGCGGTCCCGTCCAGCCCCGCAATCATAAGAGGAATTTGGAGGTACCGGCCCCTGCCCCATCCGCATCTATGGTTCAGCCTCGAACCACGCTCCTCACTGCTGCGCCGACGGCGGCAGTCCCGTCGCCACCCCGGCCCCGGCCACCGGCGCCCCGCCCTGCGCCGCCGGACTGCGCCGGCTGCGCCTCTCGACCGTCCGGGCGAGCCAGGAGAGCAGCAGGCACATGCCGATGTAGATCGGGGTGATCACCATCACCACCGGGATGAACGGCAGGTCGTAGTCCAGGTTGGTGGCGATCAGCTTGCCCGCGTGCAGGAACTCCTCGTAGGTGATCAGGAAGCCCAGCGAGGTGTCCTTGAGCGCGACCACCAGTTGGCTGATGATGACCGGCAGCATCGCCCGGTTGGCCTGCGGCACCAGCACGTAGGCCATCACCTGCGTCTTGCGCAGGCCCAGCGCGTACGCCGCCTCCCGCTGCCCCTTGGGCACCGCGAGGACGCCGGCCCGGAACACCTCGGCCAGCACCGAGCCGTTGTAGAGCACCAGCCCGGTCACCAGTGCCCAGAGCGGCTGCACCTTGAGGGCGACGAACACGAAGAAGATCATCACCAGCACCGGCATGGCCCGGAAGAACTCCACCACCAGCGTGGAGACCCAGCGCACCGCCCGGTGGTCGGACAGCCGCCCGGCCGCGAACAGCGCACCGAAGGGCAGCGCGAACAGCACCGTCAGGCCGAAGGCCTTCAGGGTGTTCCCGAGCCCGCGCAGCAGCAGTTCCTGCACGCCCCGGTACTCGAAGGCCATCCACTTCTGGTACGTGAACTGCTCGGTGTGGAACAGCATGTAGACGACCCAGCCGATCACCGCCGCGATCAGCAGCAGCGCGATCCCCCCGTACAGCCGGTGGCGGGCGAGCGCCTTCGGGCCGGGGATGTCGTACAGCGCCGAGGATTCAACGGTCATCGGGACACCGCCACTCGTCGTTCCAGCAGGTTGAAGACGGCGCTGATGGTCAGGGTGATGATCAGGTAGCCGACGGCGATCCAGACGAAGGTCCAGACGATGCTGTAGCCCAGCTCGTTGATGGTCCGGTAGGTGCCCAGCAGTTCGGTGACGCTGAACGAGCCGGCGATCGCCGTGTTCTTCGCCAGCGCGATCATCACACTGCCGATCGGCGCCACCACCGACCGGTACGCCTGCGGCAGCACCACCAGGCCCATCGTCTGCCCGAAGCTCATGCCCAGGCTCCGGGCCGCCTCCCCCTGCCCGGTCGGCACCGTGTTGACGCCCGAACGCATCGCCTCGCAGACGAAGGCCGAGGTGTAGCAGCCCAGCGCGAGCACCGCGAAGGTGTAGAAGGGCAGGGTGATGTCGAACCGGGGCAGGCCCAGGACCACGATGAAGAACAGCAGGGTCAGCGGGGTGTTGCGCAGGATCGTCACCCACACCGCCCCGAAGATCCGCAGCGGTCTGACCGGCGAGACCCGAAAGCTCGCGACCAGCACCCCCAGCACCAGCGACAGCACGGCGCTCACCGCGAAGAGCGAGAGCGTGCCGAGGAAGCCCTCCCAGTAGGTCGACCAGTTGTCGGTCAGCGTTTTCACGGCGCGGCCGCCCTCTCAGTACCGGTTGATCTGCGGCGGGGCCGGTGCGGGCTCCCCGGAGAGGCCGAGGGTCGCCTCGAAGGCCCGTTTCCAGTCGCCGTTCTGCTCGTGCTGCTCCAGCGCGTCGTTCAGCGCCGCGCGCAGCCCGGTGTCGTTCTTCGGCACCCCGACCCCGTACGGCTCGGTCGAGAACGGCGCGCCGACCACCTTGAGCTCGTCCGGCACCTTGGCCGCGTAGCCGAGCAGGATCGCGTTGTCCGTGGTCACGGCGTCGACCTGGCCGGTGATCAGGTTGTCGACGCAGGCCGAATAGGTGTCGTAGCCGATCAGCTTGGCCTTCGGGTACTGCGACTGGATGCGCTGGTACGGCGTCGAGCCGGCCGCCGAGCAGACCGTCTTGCCGTCCAGGTCCTCCGGACCGTGGATGGTGTTGTCGTTCTTGCGCACCAGCAGCGACTGCCCGGCGACGAAGTACGGCCCGGCGAAGCCGACCAGTTTCTTCCGGTTGTCGTTGATGGTGTACGTGCCGACGTAGTAGTCCACCTGGCCGTTCTGCAGCGCGGTCTCGCGGTTGGCCGAGGCGATGGTCTTGAACTGGATCTTGTCCGGGGGGAAGCCGAGGGAGGCGCCGAGCATCTTGGCGATCTCGATGTCGAAGCCCGAGTACTCGCCGGTGGCCGGGTTCTTCTGGCCCAGGTACGGCTGGTCCTCCTTGACGCCGACCACCAGGTGGCCCCGGCTACGGGCGGCGTCCAGGGTCGGCGAGCCGGTGATCGCGGAGGCGTCCTGCACCTGGTAGCTGGGCAGCGCGCTGGGCTGCGGGCCCTTGGGCGGCGGCGTGCCGGCCTTGCCGCAGCCCGCCGCCAGGGCAGCGAGCAGCAGGGCGGCGACGAGCAGGCACTTCCCCGCCCTCCTCCCACGCGCTCCGGCCGGCGCACCGGATTCCCCCGCCGGCCCGCCGGGCGTCGTCTCACGGTTCACGGCGCCGCCTCAGTGCTTCAGGATCTTGGACAGGAAGTCCCGGGCGCGCTCGCTCTCTGGGGCGCCGAAGAAGTCCTCCGGGGCCCGGTCCTCGACGATCCGGCCGTCCGCCATGAACACCACCCGGTTCGCGGAGGCCCGGGCGAACCCCATCTCGTGGGTGACCACGACCATCGTCATGCCCTCGTGGGCGAGCCGGCGCATGACGTCCAGCACCTCATTGATCATCTCGGGGTCGAGCGCCGAGGTGGGCTCGTCGAAGAGCAGCACCTTGGGGTCCATCGCCAGTGCGCGGGCGATCGCGACCCGCTGCTGCTGTCCGCCGGAGAGCTGGGCCGGGTACTTGTCGGCGTGCGCGGAGAGTCCCACCCGCTCCAGCAGCGCGCGGGACTTGGCGTCGGCCTCCGCCTTCGGCCGGCCGCGGACCTTGACCTGCGCGAGCGAGACGTTCTGCAGCACCGTCTTGTGCGCGAACAGGTTGAAGGACTGGAACACCATGCCGACCTCGGCACGGAGCCGGGCGAGCCCCTTGCCCTCCTCGGGCAGGGGCTCGCCGTCGATCAGGATGGTGCCGTCCTCGATCGGTTCCAGCCGGTTGATGGCCCGGCACAGCGTGGACTTTCCGGAGCCGGACGGTCCGATGACCACGACGACCTCGCCCCGGCCGACCGTCAACTCGATGTCCTGCAACACGTGCAGGTCACCGAAGTGCTTGTTGACCCCGCGCATCTCGATCAGCGGCGCGAAGGCCGGAGCGCCGGCGCGGGCCGGCCCGGGATCCGTGGTCACCGGCTGCGCCGCCCCTTCAGCAGCCAGCCGAGCGCCCCACCGGCGATCAGCGTGGCCAGCAAAGTGATCCAGAGCGGCGCGGTGACGGTGAACACCCAGAACTGGATCTTCACCTTGTCGAGGTTGGCGAACAGGAACCACACGGCGAGGACGACGATGACGCCGATCCCGATGTAGCGCGTGGGGATCCCACCGATCTCACCGCGCGGGGAGCGGGAGGAGCCGTCTGAAGTCTTGGTCACCGGAGCAGTCTGCGGGCCTGTCCGCCGATTTGCCCGGTTACGCGCCCTTCCGGGCCAGGGAGTAACCCGCACGGGGCAATCCGACCCCGTGCGGGTTTACCGATCTCTCCCCTCCCGTCTCCCCCCTCCCGTTCCAGGCACGTCCTCCTCCGCTTCTCCGGCCCTCGACCCGACCGCTCCCGAGCCGACCCCTCCCAACCCGGCCCCTCCCGACCCGGCCCCTCCCGACCCGGCCCCTCCCGACCCGGCTGCCGTCGGCCGCTACCGCTCGTCCCGCCAGGACCGCCAGAGCGCCGCGTACGGCCCGCCGGCCGCGACCAGCTGCGGATGGCTGCCGTACTCGCTGATCCGTCCGCCCTCGACCACCGCGATCACGTCCGCGTCGTGCGCGGTGTGCAGCCGGTGGGCGATGGCGATGACCGTCCGGCCCTCCAGCACCCGGGAGAGCGAGCGCTCCAGGTGCCGGGCCGCCCTCGGGTCCAGCAGGGAGGTGGCCTCGTCCAGCACCAGGGTGTGCGGATCGGCCAGCACCAGTCGGGCCAGGGCCAGTTGCTGGGCCTGCGGCGGGGTCAGCGAGGTGCCTCCGGAGCCGACCTCGGTGTCCAGTCCCTCCGGCAGGGCGTCCACCCAGGCGCCGGCGTCCACCGCGTCCAGCGCGGCCCGCAGTCCGGTGTCGTCGGCGTCGGGCGCGGCCAGTCGCAGGTTGTCCCGCAGGGTGCCGACGAAGACGTGGTGCTCCTGGTTGACCAGGGCCACCTCCGCGCGTACGCGTTCGGCCGGCATCCGTGACAGCGCCGTCCCGCCGAGGGTCACGCTGCCGCGGCCGGGGGTGTAGATCCCGGCCAGCAGTCGCCCGAGCGTGGACTTGCCCGCCCCGGACGGCCCGACCAGTGCGACCCGGCTGCCCGGCGCGACGTCCAGGCTGATCCCGTGCAGGACGTCCGCGCCCTCGCGGTAGCCGAACCGGACGTCCCGGGCCTCCACCCGGCGTCCGTCCGGACGGGCGCTCTCGTCCCCCTCGTGTTCCGGCACCTCGCGAACGCCGACCAGCCGGGCCAGCGAGGCCTGCCCGATCTGCAACTCGTCGTACCAGCGCAGGATCAGGTCCACCGGGCCGGTCAGCATCTGGGCGTACAGCACACCGGTGGTCAACTGGCCGACGGTGATCCAGCCCTTGATCGTGAACAGCCCGCCGAGCACCAGGGTGGCGAGCACCGCCGCGGTGTAGACCGCGTCGATGGTCGGGAACCAGACCGAGCGCAGCCACAGGGTGTACCGCTCCCAGTCCAGCCACTCGCGCAGCTTGTGGTCGGTCAGCCCGATCCGGCGGTCGCCCAGGCGCAGCGCCTCGACCGTCCGTCCGGCGTCCACCGTCTCGGCCAGGACGGTGTTCACCGCCGCGTACCCGGCCGATTCGTTGCGGTAGGACTGGGGCGCGCGCCGGAAGTACCAGCGGGACGTCGCCAGCAGCAGCGGCAGCCCGATCAGCGAGGTGAGCGCGAGCAGCGGCGAGGTGACCATCAGCGCGCCGAGCACCAGCAGCAACGACACCACGGCGACGGCGAGTTCGGGCACCGCCTCGCGCACCGACTTGTCCAGCCGGTCGACGTCGGTGGTGCCCCGGGACACCAGGTCCCCGGTGCCGGCCCGTTCCAGCACGCCGGTCGGCAGCGCGACCGAGCGGACCAGGAAGTCCTCGCGCAGGTCGGCCAGCACCCGCTCGCCGAGCACCGCGCCGCGCATCCGCGACCAGCCGGTGAACGCGGCCTGCGCCACGAGCGCCAGCAGGTACCAGGCGACCGCCACCGTGATGGTGGACCCGGCGGTGCCGGTGGCCAGCGACTCGACCAGGCTGCCGAGCACCCAGGGGCCGACGAGTCCGGCCAGCGTGGCCACCGAGTGCAGCGCCACCACCGCGGAGAAGCCGCCGCGGTGCCGCCGAGTGAGCAGCAGCAGGTACTCGCGCACCGCGGCCGGGGAGCCGACCGGCAGGGTGGTGGCCGGCCCCTGTTCCTCGTGGACGGGGGGTTTCATGACGTACTCCTCGTATGCGTGGCGGGGCGGTCGACGAACCGGTTCGAGAGCCCGCTCACACGGCCTCACCCACCGGCTGGGCGGCTTCCTCGTCGCGGGTGACCACGGCCCGGTAGGCCGGCTCGGTCCGCATCAGCTCGCGGTGCCGCCCGGCCGCGACCACCCGGCCGTCGCGCAGCAGCACCACCCGGTCCGCCTGGTCGAGCAGCAGCGGGCTGGTCGCGAAGACCACGGTGGTGCGGCCCGCCCGGGTGTCCCGCAGACCGGTGGCGATCCTGGACTCGGTGTGGGCGTCGACCGCGCTGGTGGGCTCGTCCAGCACCAGGACCGGCGGGTCCGCCAGCAGCGCGCGGGCCAGGGCGAGCCGCTGGCGCTGCCCACCGGACAACGAGCGCCCGCGCTCGGTGATCCGGGCGCGCATCGGATCGCCCGCGCACTCCGGCGAGCCGTCCACCAGGGCCTCCAGCACGTCGTCCGACCGGGCGGCCGCCAGCGCCTCGGCCGCCGGGACCCGCCCCGAGGACGGGATGTCGAACAGCTCGGCCAGCGTGCCGGAGAGCAGCACCGGTTCCTTGTCGTGGACCAGCACGGCCGCCCGCGCCTCGGCCAGCGGCACCGCATCCAGCTCCGTACCGCCGAGCCGCACGGAGGGCAGGTCCGGCTCGTCCTCGGCCCGCGGGACGTGGCCGCCGAGCCGTTCGGCGAGCGCCCCGGCGAAGTCCGGGTCCCCGCAGACCACCGCGGTCAGCTCGCCGCCCCGCGCGGTCAGCCCGCTGGCCGGGTCGTGGAGGTCGGCCTTGGCCGGCCGGGTCAGGGCGGCCCCGGTCGCGGTGCCGGTCCGACTGAGGGACAGCACCCGGACGGCCCGCCCGGCGGATACCCGGGCCACGCTCCAGGCGTGTGCGGCCTCGCCCAGGATCCGCAGTGGCGCGGCCAGGAAGGCGGTCGCGCCGTACACCGCGATCAGGGTGCCGACGGTGAGCTCGCCGGCAGCCGCCAGCCGGGCGCCGTACCAGGTGACGCCGACGACGAACAGGCCTGGCAGCAGCACTTGTTGGGCCTGCATCAGCGACCAGATCCGGGCCGATCGGACGGCCGCCGCCCGGACCTTCTGCGAGGCGGCCCGGTAGCGCTCCAGGAACAGCTCCTCACCGCCGATGCCGCGCAGCACCCGCAGGCCCGCCACCGTGTCGGCGGCCAGCTCGGTGGCCTTGCCGCCCAGCGCGCGCTGCTGCTCGTAGCGCCGCTCGAACGGCCCGATCAGCGGCCAGACGGAGGCGGCCAGCACCGGGACGCCGAGCAGCACTCCGATGCCCAGCACGGGCTCGACCACCAGAACCACCGAACTGACGGCCAGCCAGACGATCACCGCGGACCGGACCCGGGCGATCAGTTCGACGTACCAGCCGATCCGCTCGACGTCCCCGCTGCCGACCGCGACGACCTCGCCGGTGGCGATCCGGCGGGACAGTCCGGCCCCGAGGTTCGAGGCCTGCCGGGACACCAACTGCCGCACCTGACAGGCGGCGTGGATCCAGTTCCAGACCGCCTGGCGGTGCAACAGCACGGTTCCCAGCGCGGCGCCCGCGGCGAGCAGCAGGGCGAGTCCACCGGCCTGCCAGATCCCGTCGGCGTCACCGTCGACGGCGGCCTGCACACCCATCCCCAGCGGTATCGGCAGGGCGGCCCGGCAGCCCATTTCGAGCAGCGCCCAACAGGTGGCGAGCAGCTGCCCGCGCCGCTGGCTGCGCTGCAGCCAGCGCAGGAAGGCGAGGGGCGAGGAGAGGTCGGGACTGCCGGGATCGGCCAGCGGCAGGGGGGTGAGCGGCATGACACTCCGATACGAACGGTGCGGAGGTACAGGGGAACGGGGGAACGGGGGAACGAGGAACGGAGCCCCGGGAGGAGGGGGTCCACGGGACGGAAGCGGAGGTGCGGACCGGCACGGGCCGCGCGGCACGCAGACCCCGCCCACGTGGACGGCCCGAGCCGACGGGCGACGGACGCGCGGCGCGACGGCGCGGCAACACCGGGGCGTCCGGAGGTAGCGCCGGCGGCAAACGCAGGCGGGAACGCCGGAGAGCGCCGGAGAGCGCCGGACGGACACAGGAAGGGCACGAAGGGCCCGGGTTTCAGGAGGCCATGTCCGCGAGACTGCCAACCCCGGTGTGACCCCCGCAACAGGTTTTCCGCCGCCGTGTCCCCCACACGGCCCAGCCGATGGCCCACCCACGACCCCCACCCGGCCACCCACGACCCCTGCCCGGTCACCCACGGTCCCTGCCGCCCCCCGCCGCCCGGACGCTCCCGGGCCTGCCCACGGCCGCCCGCGCAGCCCCGGCACGGGCCCGACACGACCCCGGCACGGCCCCGACCCGGGACGCGCACCCCCTCCCCCGCGCCCCGCCACCCCGGGCGGACCCCTGCAAATCAGCACCCAAGATTCACCCGTTTGGCGGGAACAATCACGTTCCGGTGCCAGTTGCCCACCTCTGGAAATACCTACGACCAGGAGGGCACCCCGTCCCGTGAGCACCATCCCCAGCGTCACCCTCAACGACGGCGCGCAGATCCCGCAGCTCGGCTTCGGAGTGTGGCAGGTCCCGGACGGCGAGGCCACCGCCGCCGTCCGCTCCGCGATCGACGCGGGCTACCGCTCGATCGACACCGCCGCCATCTACGAGAACGAGGCCGGCACCGGCGCGGCGATCGCCGGGGCACTGGCGGGCGGCGTCGCCCGCGAGGACCTCTACATCACCACCAAGCTGTGGAACTCGGGCACCCGCGACTGGTCCGGCGAGCAGGGCCGGGACGCGGTGCTGCGCGAGTTCGACGCCTCGCTGGAGAAGCTCGGCCTCGACTACCTCGACCTGTACCTGATCCACTGGCCGCGCCCGATGCACGGCACCTACCTCAACGTCTGGAAGGCCCTTGAGCAGCTGAAGGCGGACGGCCGGGTCAAGTCGATCGGCGTCTCGAACTTCGGCACCGAGCAGCTGACCCGCCTGCTCGACGAGGCCTCGGTCGTCCCGGTGCTGAACCAGGTCGAGCTGCACCCGTACTTCCCGCAGGAGGAGCTGCGCGCCTTCCACGCCGACCACGGCATCGCCACCGAGGCCTGGAGCCCGCTGGGCCAGGGCGGGGAGCTGCTCGCCGAGCCGGCCCTGGTGAAGATCGCCGGGAAGCACGGCCGCACGGTCGCCCAGGTGGTGCTCCGCTGGCACCTGCAGAGCGGCGTGATCGCCATCCCGAAGTCGGTCACCCCGTCCCGGATCCGGGAGAACCTGGACGTCGCGGGCTTCGAGCTGGACGCCGAGGACCTGACGGCGATCGCCGCCGTCGCCACCGGCAAGCGGATCGGTCCGGACCCGCAGGGCTTCGACTGGAACTGACGCGGGGCCGGGGCCCGGATCCGGGCCCCGGGCAGCCGCACGGGCCCGTCGGGGCCCCTCCGCCGGCCATGACGAAGAGCGCCCGCCCCAGGAC
>NZ_JBHWCL010000086.1:0-40824 GCF_042735125.1 Kitasatospora sp. NPDC059599
ACGCGGCCGCCCGTCGGCCGCGTCCGGGGGCGGTCACGTTCCGCCGGCCCGTCAGTGCCGGTCCGTGATCTGATGATTCGTCAATTCTTTTGTGGTGAAAGCCTCGTGATGCCGTCGGGCGCCGGCTCGCCGGTCAGCCGGCGGTAGGCCGGCACCTCGGCCAGCAGGCTGCGGTGCGTTCCCAGCAGGGGCTGCGCTCCGTCCAGGAACAGGACCCGGTCCGCGCGGCGGGCCGGGCCGATCCGGTGCGTGATGGTGACGACCGTGCCGGGCCGGTCGCGGAAGGCCCGGTCCACCCGGAGTTCCGCGGCCGCGTCGAGGTGGCGGGTCGCCTCGTCGAGGATGACGAGCCGTGCGTCGCAGAGGTGGGCGCGGGCCAGGGCGATCAGCTGCCGTTCGCCGGCCGACAGGGCGGCCGGGGTGACGTGCCCGCCCGGTCCGCCGAGCCGTTCCACCAGGGACCGCGCGCCGACGGCGTCCGCGGCCGTCAGGACGGCGGCTGTCGAGGCGTGCGGGGCCAGCCACCGGAGGTTCTCCGCGACCGTCCCGGTGAAGACGTACGGGTCCTGGGGGAGCAGGACCCGGGCGCGGGCGAGGTCCGGTCCGGTCAGCCGGGCGGGCGCGATCCCGCCGAGCAGTACCCGGCCGCGGTCCGGGGCCACCACGCCGGCCAGGATGTCGGCGAGCGTGGACTTCCCGATGCCCGACGGACCGACGACGGCGAGGTGTTCGCCGTCGTGCACCGCGAGGTCGAAGCCGTCGAGGACCGGGTCCGCGGCGGCGCCGTAGGCGAAGGAGACACCGGTCAGTTCGACCGAACCGTCGGCTGGGCGGGCGGCCGCGTCGTCGGGGTGGTCGACGGGCGTCGCCGTCCCGGCCTCGGCGGGCTCCGGGGCGCCGTCGTCGGGGTGGCCGACGTCAGGGTGGCCGCCGGCGGGGTGACGGTCGGTGGTGGGGCCGTCGTCGGGGTGGCCGCCGGCGGTGGCGAGGCGGTCGGCGGCCACCGCCAGCCGGAGCCAGGAGGCGCCCGCGCCCTGCACCAGCAGCCGCAGGGCGGGTTCCAGGGTGCCCGTCAGATATGCCAGCACGCCGACCACGGCGCCGGGCGTCATCCCCCGGCCGACCAGGGCGGGGGCGGCCAGGACGACCAGCAGCAGGGGGAGGTGCGCGCCCGCGGACACGATCAGCCGCCGCGCGCCGGCGAGCCGGGCGAGGGACCGCCCGGCCGCCTCGTTCGCCGCGACGGTGGCCAGCACCTCGCGCTCGGCCTCGTCCCGGGCGCCGCACGCGACCAGGTCGCGCAGGGCCTGCAGGGCGTCGGCGCAGGACCGCGCCAGTTCCTCCTCGGCCGCGAAGGCCTCCCGCTGGCGGCGGACGGTGGCCGGTGCGAGGGCCGCGAACGCGAGGAGCGACAGCAGCAGCGGGCCGGCGATCAGCAGGGCGGCGGCCGGGGCGAGGGCCGCGCTGCCGGCCACGACGGCGACGGCGGTCAACGCGAAGTGGGACACCACCAGCAGCTGTCCCGCGACGGTGTCGCGGACCGCCTCGACCTGACGGGTGAGCCGGGCGACCGCGACCGCGCCCGAACCGTCGGTCCGGCCGGGGGTGGCGGCGGCGCCGTGGAGCATGCCGGTCACCACCCGGCCCAGCAGCCGGTCGCGCATCGGCTCGACGACTTCGGCCAGCCACGGGTACGTCTGCCGGGACGCCCAGGCGCCGGCCACCGAGACCACGGCGAACAGGGCGAGCCAGCCCGCCGCCTGGGCGGGCCGGCCGGCGAGGAAACCGCGGTCGACGGCCAGGGCCAGCGCCTTGCCGGACACCAGGGCGGGCGCCGCGGAGAGCAGTGACCAGGCGAGGAGCCGGAGCACCGCAGGCCGGCTGTGGGCGAGTGCCGAGCGCAGCAGCCGCAGGCCCGCCCGGCCCGGTCGGTCCGCCCCGCCCGGCGGACGGGGCCGGTCCGGCGGGCGTGCCCGGTCCGGTGGATGCGGCCGGTCCGGCCGGTCCGTGCGGGAGGGAGACATCGCAGCCGCCTTTCACGGGTGAGGACCGGCGGGTGACGGCCCCCACGGGTGGACGGGGCCGGGCCGGGCGGGGCCGGGTGGGGTCAGTCCTGCGGTCCGCCCCCGAACAGGGCCCGGTAGGCGGGGACGGCGCAGAGTTCCTCGTGGGTGGCCAGCGCGCGGACGCGGCCCTCGCAGAGCCAGGCCACCGTGTCGGCGTGGGCGGCCACCGCGGCGCGTCGGGTGACCACCAGCCGGGTGCGATGGCCGGCCTCTTCGCGCAGGGCGTGCAGCACCCGGTTCTCGGTGGCCGCGTCCAGGGAGGAGGTCGCGTCGTCCAGGACGAGCAGCCGGGCGTCGCGGGCCAGCGCCCGGGCGATGCCGAGCCGTTGGCGTTCCCCGCCGGAGAACGGGGCCCGGTCCATCGGGGTGCGGTAGCCGTCGGGGAGGCGGCGGACGAACTCGTCGGCCCGCGCCGCCCGGGCGGCGCGGTGGACGCGGTCGTCCGGGCCGGGGGCCAGGCCCAGGCCGATGGCGTCGAGGACCGTCCGGCCGGGCAGGGCCGGATCGGCGAAGGCGCAGGCGACGGCGGTGCGCAGCTCCTCCGGGCGGACCGCGCCGAGCGGGACGCCGTCGAGCAGCACCGCCCCCTTGTCCGGGTCGAGCAGGCCGGCGGCGACGGCGGCGAGCGCCGAGGTGGCGGCGTCGTCGGCGCCGACCACGGCGGTCCACGTCCCGCCGGGGACCGTCAGGTCGAGCCGGTCGAGCACGGGGCCGCCGGGCCCGCCGACGACCACCCCGCGCAGGTCCAGGCTCCCGGCGCCGGGGAGGGCGGGCGGGAGCGGACGGGTGCCGACGGGCCGCTCCGGTGCGTCGAGCAGCTCGGTGAGCCGGGCGGTTCCCGCGCGGGCCCGGGAGACGTCGAGCAGGCTCTGGGCGGCGCCGAAGCCGCCGAGGCCGATGCCGGTGTAGCCGAGCACGGCCAGCAGCCCGCCGACGGACAGCGTGTGGGCGGCCACCGCCGCGCCGGCGGCAGCCAGGACGGCGAGCTGGGTCGCCGGGGCGAGCAGGGCGGAGCACCAGGCGATCCGGCGCTGGCTGTCCCAGAGTTCCCGGCCGTGCCGGGACAGTGCGGGGACGGGCCGCAGCACGCGGGCGGCCTCGCGGTCCACGGCGCGGGCGGCGGCGATGCTGCGGCTGCCGGAGACGGCGTCGAGCAGCCGGGTCGCGATGTCGGCCTGGGCCTGCTGGTAGTCCTCGCCGAGCCGGGTGGTGCGGCGCAGTTGGCGCCGGATCGCCGCGTAGCCGAGCGGGGCGGTGCCGAGGAAGGCGAGCGCGGCGGTCGGTGCGAGGACGGCCAGGGCGACGAGGGCCGCGGCGGCCATGGCGAGTTGGGCCGCGGAGTAGACCACGGCGGGAGCGGCGAGGGCGGCCTGCGGGGCGCTCGCGGTCAGTCGCGCCGCGACGTCCCCGACCGGGAGGCGGTGCGCTCCGAGCGGGCTGCCGGCCAGTACCCCGTGGACCGCCCGTTCGCGCAGTCGCGCGGTGGCGTCGGTGGAGATCCCGGGGCCGGCGTACTGGCCGACGGCCTCGGAGCCGGCCAGCAGGGCGAGGGTGCCGGCCAGCGGCAGGACGCCCCGGGTGCCGGCGCCGGCCAGGGCGGCGTCGACGGCGCGGGCGAGGACGGCCGGGAGGGCGAGGGCGGCGCCCGTGCTGGTGGTGACGGCGAGGGCCATGACGGCTGCCCGGCCGCGGGTGAGGCCGAGTACCTGCCGCAGCCCGAGTGGTTGCCGCCGTCCTCGCCGGGGAGGGGCGGGCTCGGCCGGGGGCCCGCTCGGCGGGGCGGTCGACGGGTCGGTTCGCGGCACGGTCGACGGGGCGGCGGTCGGCGCGGGTGTCGGCGCGGGCGCCGGGCGGGCGGGGTCCGTGCGCAGTGCCGCGGACGGGGAGGGTTCGGTCGGCACGGGTGACCTCCGGACGGGTGCCTCGCCCGGAGCGGGTGCCGGGACCGGGCCTGGAACGGGAACCGGGCCCCGGCCGTGGGACCGGGGCCCGGCGTCGTCCTCGGCCGGCCGGCCCCGGACCCACGGGGACGGCCGGCCTCGGACACCGGCCGCGGGGCGTGCCCGCGGCCGGTGGTCGCTCAGAGGCAGAGCAGGGTGCTGACCGTGCTGTTGGTGCAGTTGACGGCGCTCAGCGAGCTGAGGACCGAGCGGTACTCGACGGTCTCCTCGACGGTCTCCAGGGCCTGCAGGTTCAGGATCGACATGGTGAACTCCCATCAGGTTGTGGTGCCGTGCTTCCGGCAGTAGCCGGAACTCGTGGGCGGCGGGTGTCGCCGCGGGGGTGGGCAGCCGGCCGGTGGTCGCGCTCGGCGTGCCGGGGGTGGGACGGTCCGGGGCGGGTGCGCACGCGCGCGGCGTGGCGGGCCGGCCGGATCGCCGGGGTGGTCGGTTCGGCCGGGCCGCGGGTGCGGTCAGGCGCGGTTCTCGCGGGGCCCGTCCGGGGCCGCCGGCGAGGGCCAGAACGGCATCGCGGGCGTGTCCGCGAACACCGCTCCGAGTGCGGTCAGCACGCCGGCGCTGCCGGTGGCCAGGTCCATCGAGAGGCGCAGCAACTGCTCGCCGGGGAAGGCGAGGTGGCCCTGGTAGGGGATGGCGTGCCAGGCGAGCCGCCGGACGTGGCGGCGGATCGCGTCCGGGTGCGCGGTGTCCCCGTCCCGGGCCTGGCGGAGCAGGGCGATCAGACCGGCCCGTCCGTTGAACAGGCCCGACTGGACGATGAATTCGGGCTCGGCGGCGCCGCGGATCTGCTCCAGCCGTTCGGTGAGCGCGGCGTCCGGGCGGTGCCGCAGGTACTCGTGGAGGACGGCGGCGATGCCGGCGCTGCCGGACTCCAGGTAGGGCAGCACCCGGGTTCCGTCGTCGACCTGGAGGGTGCCGTCCTCGGCGAGGACGCAGCGGTCCAGGTCGCGGTCGAGGGCCCGCCGGGCGAGGTCGAGCAGCCCGGTGTCACCGGTGTCCTCGTAGAGGCGCAGCAGGAGCAGGGCGGCTCCGGTGGGGCCGTGCATCAGCCCGGTGCGGGCCCCGGCCGGGGCGCCGGTGTCGTCCGGCAGGTGGAGGCCGAGTTTGAGCACGGTGCGCCGGGCGGCGTCCACGGCGGCGTCGAACATGGCCTTGTCGCCGGTGGTGCGGGCGAAGTGGTGCAGGGTCAGGCCGACGCCGGCCAGTCCGCCGGCCAGGTCGGTGCCCAGGCCGTCGGGGTCGTCCTTGCCGAGCCGTTCCAGCAGGTCCAGTGCCTCGGTGCGGCGGCCGAGCAGGTCGAGGACGTAGGCGACGCCGTGGCCGCCGAGGAACAGGCCGGACCGGCAGGGTTCGCGGTTCACCGCCTCGGTGAGCCAGCGGACGTGGTCGGGGTCGATCTCGGCGCCGGTGGTGTGCAGGGCCCAGAGCACGCCGGCCGCGCCGTAGGACAGGCCGAGTCCGTCGTGGGTGAACTGGCCGGGGTCTCCGGGGAAGAGCCGGTCGGTGCGGTCCGGGGTGGCGGTGGCCGTGATGGCGGCGGTGAGCTCCCGGCGCAGGCGTGGCCAACTGGCGGGCTCGCCGTCCAGCAGGTCCTCGAAGGAGCGGTACGGCGTGCCGGCGGTGCCCGAGGCCGAGGGGGCCGGCGGGTCGGGCAGCAGTTGCGGGGACAGCCCGAACCGCTGCCGGGCGGCCCGGACGAGCGAGCCCGCCTTGCCGGGGCTGAGGACGGTCAGCGGCATCAGCGGCAGGAAGAGCCACAGCCGGATGGCGGCCAGTGCGTGGTCGTCGACGGCGAATCCGGTCAGTCCGGGCGGGGCGGCGAATCCGGCCGCGCCGAGTGCGGGCCTGAGGAACTCGTCGACGGGGGAGGCGAGTTCGAAGTCGACGAAGGTGACGCCGCCGTCCGGCCGGACGATCAGGTTGCGCGGGTGGAGGTCGCCGAACACGATGCCGCGGTCGTGGATCGCGCGCAGGCCCTCGGTGATGCCGTCGAGGATGCGCAGCGCCTTGGTGCGGTAGTCGTCGACGGCCGCGGTGTCGGTGTGCGGGTGGACCAGCGGGTAGTTCAACCCGAACCAGCGGTGCAGCGGTTCGCCCTCGACGTACTCCTGGACCAGGAAGTGGTGTTCCCAGGAGGTGAGGTACCCGAGGGCCTGCGGGACGGCGTCGAGGCCGCGCAGGTGCTGCAGGACCTCGTGTTCCCGGCCGAGGCGCCGGACGGCGTCCTCGCCGCGCTGGTCCAGGCCGGCGTAGGGCCGGGCCTCCTTCAGCACGACCTGGGGTCCGCCGCCCTCGGGGCGGCCGAGGTAGATGCCGCCGCCGTTGGAGAAGTGCAGGGCCCGTTCCACCGTGTAGGGGAAGTCGCCCGGGCCGGTCCGCGCCGGGTCGGCCAGGGCCGGGGCGAGGACGGCGGGCACCGGTGCCCACTCGGGGACCTCGAAGACGGCGCGGCGGACGTCGGGGCGCAGCGCGCCGGAGGGCTCGCGGAAGGCGAGGACCAGTTCGCCGGTCTCGGTGCGGCAGAACTGTTCGACGAACCCGCCGTAGCGCAGGTAGAGCGGTCCCTCGCGCCAGCGGAGGTCGCTGAGGATGTACGGTCCGGGGTCGCCGTCGAGGGCGGCGTCGAGGTCGGTGAGACATCGCTCCAGCGCGTCGTCGCCGACCGGGTAGAGCGTCATGAACTTGCCGCTGGAGCCGCGCGGGGCGTACTTGGCGTTCTGCGTCTGGACCAGCGCCGGGCTGCGCAGGAACTTGAACGGGACGCGGTGCTCGAAGCAGTGGGCCCGTACGAGGTCCAGGATCCGCGGGGCGTTGTCCATGCGCGCCGAGACGTGGATCTTCCAGCCCTGTTCGGGCAGCCGGAGGTCGACGGGTTGGAAGCCCACCCACACCTCGCGGGTGTTGCGCGTCCAGCCGGACGGCGCCGGCTCGACGGCGGCGGGGAACTCGTCGAGGGTGGCCCAGCGGACCGGAGAGTCGTAGAAGAGCGGATCGGCGTAGGAGTACGCCTCGTAGCGCATGTCCATCGGAATCCTCCAGGGGGCGTCGAGCAGCGTCGACCGCACGCCGTCGTCCGGGCGTACGGCACCACTGGGCCGGGGGAGAAACCTGGGAGAGGGGGATCGCAGCTGTGGAGGCCTCGGGTGGGAGACCGGGGCGGCTGGTGAGCGGCCCGGGGAGAGTCTGCGGTCAGCGCTCCGGCGGACGCCAGTAGATCCAGGATGTTTGGCTGAATATCCCATCGGGATATTGGTCGGGACGATTGGCATGGGCCCCCACCAGCGGTGATCGCTCCGGGTGCAGGGGCGACTGCGTCCCGTGGTGGGATCGCGCGGGGCCGCGCGACGTGATCGCAGGTCGCACGGCCCGGCCGGCGCACGGCCGCGCCGGGCCGGCCGCCGGTCCGCCGGACCGGTCCGGCCGGCACCCGCGGTGCGATCTTCACCCGGACGGTGCGGTCGGTTCGGCGGCGTACGACCGCTCCGGATTTCCGGTCATGGCCGGATCCCTCCCGGCGCGCTCGCGGCGCAACCGTCGGCGCGTCCGGTCCGCCCGACGGCGCGCGCGGGGGGACGGCCCGTCCCGTGCGACCGGGGTACGAACGGATCGTCCACCACCCACGGCGGGCCGGGGGGTGACGGCGCGGATCCGGTCCGGGGGGCGTGCCCGCCGCCCGGACCGGACGCCGGCCCCCGTGGGCCGGGACTTCACCCGCCCCTGGTGGGCCGGGACCTCACTCGCCCTCGGTGAACGCCTCCCGCAGCCGGGCCTCCTCCTCCTCGGAGAGGTTCGTCTCCAGGAGTTCGGCGTGCAGGCCCCCGAACGCGGACCGGACGGCGTCGAGCACGGCGTCCGTGCTGAGGACGAACAGCGCGGAGGTGCCGGGCGTCACCTTCTCCCGCAGCCGCTTGACGAAGTCCTCGTCGAGTCCCAGGTGCGCGAGGTGGCCCCCCAGGGCGCCGCCGGCCGCACCCACCGCTGCGCCGAGGACCGGCACGAAGAAGACCAGCCCGAGCAGGAAGCCCCAGAAGGCGCCGCCCAGCGCCCCCATGCCGGTCATGTCACTCAGGTGGCGGGTCCTGGGCTTCTTGGCGCCGTCCGGCCAGGCGACCACGGCGCCGTCCTGGACCTTGATCAGCTCCTGGCGCTGCAGCTTCTTCAGGGTGTCGAGGGCCTCGTCGGCCCCGGTCGCGGTGGGGAAGCGCCATACCGTCAGGGTCGCCATCACGGCCTCCGATCGCAGGGGAATGCACGGCAGCCCCATCGTCGGCCCGGACCCCGGGCCCCGCCACACACCGGCTCCGGTGGAGCGACCCCGGGCCGCCGAGGGGCCGTTCCACCGGACAGCCGTCGCGCACCTCCGCGCCCGGGCCGTCGCACGGCCGGCCCGGCGGACCCGGAAGGACGCCGCCGGATTGCCGCGGTCACCCGCGTGCCACAGCGTGGCACGTAGCACTCTCCGGGAGAGGACGTGGTAGGGCGATGTCGGATCGACGGACGGCCAAGCGCATCGCGAAGTTCGTCAAGCCGTTGCGGGTGGAACCGGGATCGCGGGTGGACCTCGCGGAGGACTTCGACCCCCGGTACAAAGCGGGCATGAAGAAGCGCGACGGTGTCGAACTGCTGCGCACCGGCGTCTCGCTGCTGTCGGAGTACCAGGCGCGGCTGGCCGCCCAGGACACCTACGGGGTGCTGCTCTGCCTCCAGGCGCTCGACGCCGGCGGCAAGGACGGGACGATCCGGCACGTCATGAGCGGGGTCAACCCGCAGGGCGTCCACGTGAGCGGCTTCAAGGTGCCGTCCGCGGAGGAGCTCGACCACGACTACCTGTGGCGGTACGCGCAGCGGCTCCCCTCGCGCGGCGAGATCGGGATCTTCAACCGCTCGCACTACGAGGAGGTCCTGGTGGTCCGGGTCCACCCGGAGAACCTGGACCGGCAGAAGCTCCCCGCGGAGGCGAAGGGCCACAAGGTCTGGCACCGCCGCTACCGGGAGATCAACGACTGGGAGCGCTACCTCACCGACAACGGGATCAAGGTGGTGAAGGTCTTCCTGAACCTCTCCAAGGAGGCGCAGCGCACCCGGTTCCTGAAGCGGATCGACCTGCCGGAGAAGAACTGGAAGTTCTCCGCGGCCGACATCCGCGAGCGCGAGCGGTGGGACGACTACCAGGAGGCGTTCTCCGACATGCTGTCGGCGACGAGCACGCCGTGGGCGCCTTGGTACGTGGTGCCGGCCGACCGGAAGTGGTTCGCGCGGATCTGTGCGGCGGCGGTGCTCGCGCACACCCTGATCGGGATCGATCCGCAGTACCCCGAGGTCGACGACGCGGTCCGGAAGGACCTCCTCGCCGCCAAGCGCCGCCTGGAGCGGGAGGCCCCCAGGGGAGCCGCGCGCGACCCCTACGCGGCGAAGCACCGGACCGACTGACGCACCGCGGGCCCCCGGACCGCACCGGCGAGTCCCGCCGGCGCCTTCCCGGACCCCACCGGCCCGTTCCCGGACGTTGAGTTCCCGGACGTTGAGGAGTGAAGATGTCGGAGCAGGCCGACCTGCCGGGACCGCAGGAGCCCCCTGACCCCTGGTACGCGCGTTCTCCCCGGGAGGTCGCGGCCGCGCTCGGGGTGGACCCGGCGACCGGGCTCAGCTCGGCCCGGGCGGCCGAACTGCTCGCCGCGCACGGGCCGAACGCGCTGCCGGAGGAGAAGGCGAGGCCGGACTGGCTGCGCTTCCTCGACCAGTACCGCAGCTACATGCAGATCATCCTGGTGGCCGCGGCGGTGGTGTCGCTGGCGATCAAGGAGTGGACCACCGCGGTCCTGCTGATCGTCCTGACCCTCTTCAATGCGGTGATCGGCCTGCGCCAGGAGGGCAAGGCAGAGAGCGCGATGAACGCGCTCAGGTCGATGATGAAGACCACCGCACGGGTGCGGCGGGACGGCACGGAGGCGGAGATCCCGGCCGAACAGCTGGTCGTGGGCGACGTGGTGCTCGTCCGGGCGGGCGACGAGGTCCCGGCGGACGGGCGGATCGTCGAGGCCAGCGCGCTGCAGATCGACGAGTCGGCGCTGACCGGCGAGAGCGTCCCCGCCGCCAAGGACGTCGCCACCCTGCCGGCCGGGCCGCTGTCCCCGGGCGACCAGACCGACATGGCGTTCATGGACACCCCGGTCACCCACGGCAGCGGACTGCTCGTCATCACCGGGACGGGCGCCGGGACCGAACTGGGCAAGATCTCCGGGATGCTGTCGGCGACCGAGAAGGAGCAGTCGCCGCTCACCAAGGAGCTCGACACGCTGACGCTGTGGATCGCGTCGGCGGCCGGTCTGACCATGGTGGTGATGTTCGTGCTGGGCCGCAGCCGCGACCAGGCCTGGGACGCCCTCTTCGTCAGCGCGGTCTCGCTGGCCATCGCGGCCATCCCCGAGGCGCTGCCGACGGTCAGCCAGGTGATCCTGTCCGTCGGCAGCCTCAACCTGGCCAAACGGAACGCGATCGTGAAGGAACTGCCGTCCGTCGAGACGCTCGGCTTCACCTCGGCCATCAACTCGGACAAGACCGGCACCCTGACGATGAACCAGATGACGGTCGTGGAGGTGCTGAGCCCCACCGACCGCTACACCGTCTCGGGCACCGGCTACCGGCTCGACGGGCGGATCCACCACGCCGTGGGCTCCGCCGCGAGCATCGAGGAGGCCGTCCTGCCCTACCTGGTCGCCAACGACGCCAAGCTGGTCGACGGCGAGGTCGTCGGCGACCCGACCGAGGGCGCCCTGCTCGTCCTCGGCCACAAGGCCGGGCTGGACATCGAGGCCACCCGGGAGCGCTTCCCCCGGCTCGCCACCCTGCCGTTCGACCCCACCTACAAGCTGATGGCCACGTTCAACGAGGCGAAGGACGCCGACGGCCGGCCGGTGGTGCGGTGCTTCGTGAAGGGCGCGGCCCCCGCGGTGACGTCCCGCGCCGGCGCCGCCGTCGCGGACGGCGCGGTCGTCCCCTGGGACGCGGACCTCAGCGGGCGCGCCCAAGCGCAGGCCGAGCGGATGGGCGGCGAAGGACTGCGGGTGATGGCCGGGGCCGTCCGCGACCTCGACCCGGCGGAGTTCGACCCGGACGGCGACCTGCTGGCGCTCGTGCGGGACCTGCGGGTGACCAGCCTGGTGGGCATGGTCGACCCGCCGCGGGAGGAGTCCCGGGCCGCGGTCGCCAGCGCGCAGGCCGCCCACATCCGGGTCCGGATGGTGACCGGCGACGACGTCACCACCGGTGCGGCCATCGCCCGGCAGCTCGGCATCGACGGCGAGGCCGTCCTCGGCGCCGACTTCGCCGCCCTGCCGGAGCACGAGCGGCTGGCCCGGATCGACGGCATCGGCGTGGTCGGCCGGGTCGCCCCCGAGCACAAGGTGCTGCTCGCCGACACGCTGAAGAAGAAGGGCGACGTGGTCGCGATGACCGGCGACGGCGTCAACGACGCCCCGGCCATCAAGGCCGCCGACATCGGCATCGCGATGGGCAGCGGCACCGACGCGGCGAAGAACGCCAGTCGCATGGTCCTCGCCGACGACAACTTCGCCACCATCGTCTACGCCGTGGAGGAGGGCCGGAAGCTCTACGACAACCTCACCAAGTACATCCGGTTCGTCCTGGTGCTGCTGGTGACGTTCGTGCTGACGTTCCTCGGGGCGGCGCTCCTGAACATCGCCGCCGGTGAGCCGTTCACCCCGGCACAGGTCCTGTGGGTGCACTTCGTGGTCAACGCCCCGTTCGGCTTCGCCCTGGGGTTCGACCGGGAGAGCCCCGGCCTGATGCGGCGCACCCCGCGCCCGCGCGGGGAGACGGTGCTGACCAAGCCCGTCATGGTCACCGTCGGGCTCGCCGGGCTGGTCGTCACGGTCGCCCTGCTCGGGCTGACCAAGCTCGGCGAGGCGCACTACCACAGCGCGGCCGTCGGCAACTCGATCGCGTTCACCGCCTTCGCGCTCTGTCTGATCGTGGCGGCCTTCGAATGCCGCAGCGAGCGCGGCACGGCGCTGACCGTCCGGACCTTCGACAGCAAGCAGATGAACCGGGCGGCCCTGGGCGAGTTCGTCCTCGCGGTGCTGGTCACCCAGATGGACGCGTTCCACCGCCTCCTCGGCACCACCGACATCAGCGCCCGGCAGTTCGGCTGGGCCGTGCTGGCCGCCGTCGCGCTCCTGCTGCTGTGGGAGCTGGGCAAGGCCCTGGCCCGCCGGTCGCCGGCCGCCGACGGCGCCCCGGCGACCGCCGACCGTCCGTGACGGCGCTCCCGGATCCCCCGCCGGAGCCGGGCGCCGTCCGTGACAGCACCGACGGCCGGCACCGTTTCGTGCCGGCCCTGCCGGGGCTCGCGGTGCTGCGCGGCTACCGGCGGGACTGGCTGCGCGGCGACCTGCTGGCCGGCGCCACCGTGGTCGCCTACCTGGTGCCCCAGGTCATGGCGTACGGGAGCGTGGCGGGCCTGCCGCCGGTGACCGGACTGTGGGCCATCCTGCCCGCGATCGTCCTCTACGCCCTCGTCGGCTCGTCCCGCCTGCTGTCGGTCGGGCCCGAGTCGACCACGGCGCTGATGACCGCGACCGTGGTCGGGCCGCTGGCCGGCGGCGACACCGGCCTCTACGCGAGCCTGGCCGCGAGCCTGGCGGTGGTGGTCGGCGTGCTGTGCGTGCTCGCCTGGCTGGCCAGGCTGGGCTTCGTCGCCGATCTGCTCTCCCGGCCGGTGCTGATCGGCTACCTCGCGGGCGTGGCACTGATCATGATCGTGGACCAGCTGTCCAAGCTCACCGGGATCGACATCAAGGGGGAGGGCTTCTTCCCGCAGCTGGTGTCGTTCGCGTCGGACATCACCGAGGTGCACCTGCCGACGGTCGCCTTCAGCGTCGCGACCCTGCTCTTCCTCCTCCTGGTGGCCCGCTTCCTCCCGCGGCTGCCCGGCCCGCTGCTGGCCGTCGTGCTCGGCACCGCGGTCTCGGCGGCGTTCTCGCTCCAGGACCACGGCCTCGCGGTGATCGGCGACATCCCGGCCGGGCTGCCCCGCCCCGCGCTGCCGGACCTGAGCCGGCTCGACAAGCTGGTGCTGCCCGCACTGGGCATCCTGCTGGTCGGCTACACCGACTTCATCCTCACCGCCCGCGCCTTCGAGGACTCCGGGCAGGAACAGCGGCTGGACGCCAACCAGGAACTGCTGGGTCTCGGCACCGCCAACCTCGGCGCCGGCTTCTTCCAGGGCTTCCCGGTGAGCAGCAGCGCCAGCCGGACCGCCCTGGCCCAGTCGGCCGGCGGCCGGACCCAGGTGTACGCGCTCGCGGCCGGCGTCGGCGTCCTCGCCGTGCTGCTGTTCCTCAGCCCGCTGCTGCACGACACCCCGGACGCCGTGCTCGGCGCCCTGGTCGTGTTCGCGGCGCTGCGGATGATCGACCTCGCCGGCTTCCGCCGGCTGGCCTCCTTCCGGCGCCGCGAACTGCTGCTGGCGCTCGGCTGCACGATCGGCGTGCTGAGCCTGGACATCCTGTACGGCGTCCTGGTCGCGGTGGGGCTGTCGGTGATCGAGCTGCTCAGCCGGGTCGCGCGGCCGCACGACGCGGTGCTCGGGGTGGTGCCCGGCGTCGCCGGGATGCACGACGTCGACGACTACCCCGAGGCGCGGACCGTCCCCGGCCTGCTGGTCTACCGCTACGACTCCCCGCTGTTCTTCGCCAACGCGGAGGACCTCCGGCGCCGCGCGCTCGCCGCCCTGGCCGAACAGCCCGAGCCGGTCGGGTGGTTCGTCCTCAACACCGAGGCGAACGTCGAGGTGGACATCACCGCGCTGGACTCGCTCGACGCCCTGCGGCTCGAACTCGACGCCCGCGGCGTCGTGTTCGCCCTGGCCCGGGTCAAGCAGGACCTGCGCGACGAGCTCGACGCGTACGGCCTCAGCGAGTCCGTCGGCGCCGACCGCATCTTCCCCACCCTGCCGACAGCGGTGGCCGCGTACCGCGCCTGGGCGGGCGGCGAGGCGGGGCCGGAGGACGCGCCGTCCCGGTGACCGGCGGGACCACCGGTCCCGGGTGACCGGGCCGTCCGACCCTGGGCGCCGTCACGGCCCGATCCCATCCTGGAGGAGCCGCCGGACGGCCCCCCGGAGCCCGCCCGGCACGACGCCCCACGAGTCCCGGAGGACCCGCATGTTCTGCTACCAGTGCGAACAGACCGACCGCACCGGCACCACCCCCGGCTGCGCCGGCCCGATCGGCAACTGCGGCAAGGATTCCGCCACGTCGGACCTCCAGGACCTGCTGGTCCACGCGGTCGAGGGCATCGCCCAGTACGCCGCGAAGGCGCGCGCCCTCGGCACCCCGGACGACGACGCGTCGGCCTTCATCCGCTACGCGGTCTTCACCACGCTCACCAACGTCAACTTCAACCCGACCCGCTTCGCCGTCTTGATCCAGGAGGCCGTCGCCGTCCGCGACCGGGTCAGAGCCGGGTACGAGCGCGCCGCGCGCGCCGCCGGCCACGAGCCGCAGCCGCCGACCGGCCCCGCTGCCTGGACCCCCGGTGCGGACCCCGCCGAACTCGCCCGCCAGGCACAGGACTTCCGCGTGGACACCGGACTCGACCTGGTCGGACCGGACGTCGTCGGGCTCCGCTCGCTCCACCTGTACGCCCTGAAGGGCATCTGCGCCTACGCCCACCACGCCCACGTGCTCGGCCGGCACAGCGCCGAGGTCTCCGGCGGCGTGGAGGACGCCCTGGCCTACCTGGCCGGCGCACCGACCGACCCCGCCGAACTGCTGGAACGCGCCGTCGGCCTCGGCCGGCTGAACCTCGCGGCGATCGAACTGCTCGACGCCGCCAACACCGGCACCTTCGGCGCCCAGCAGCCCACCGCCGTCCGCACCACCCCGGTCGCCGGCAAGGCGATCCTGGTCAGCGGCCACGACCTGGGCGACCTGGAGGCACTGCTGGAGCAGACGAAGGACCAGGGCATCAACGTCTACACCCACGGCGAGATGCTCCCCGCGCACGCCTACCCCCTGCTCAAGGCGTACCCGCACCTGGCCGGCAACTACGGCGGCGCCTGGCAGGACCAGCAGCGGGAGTTCGCCGCTTTCCCCGGCCCGGTCCTGATGACCTCCAACTGCATCATCGAACCGCACGTCAGCTACCGCCGCCGGATCTTCACCGCCGGACCGGTCGGCTGGCCCGGCGTCCGCCACCTCACCGGCCACGACTTCGCCCCGCTGATCCAGGCCGCCAAGGCCCTGCCGGGTTTCCCGCAGACCCCGGCCGAGGAACGGTTCATCACCGTCGGCTTCGGCCGCGACGCCGTCCTCGCGGTTGCCGACCAGGTCGTCGACGCGGTCCGCCGGGGCGCGATCCGGCACTTCTTCCTGATCGGCGGCTGCGACGGCCCCACCCCGGGCCGCGACTACTACACCGAGTTCGCGCTCGGCGCGCCCCGGGACAGCGTGCTGCTCACCCTCGGCTGCGCCAAGTACCGCTTCAACGGGCACGAGTTCGGCGACATCGACGGCATCCCGCGGCTGCTGGACCTCGGGCAGTGCAACGACACCTACTCCGCCATCAGGATCGCGACGGCGCTGGCCGACGCCTTCGAGTGCGGGGTCAACGACCTGCCGCTGACCCTGGCGCTCGCCTGGACCGAGCAGAAGGCGGTCGCCGTGCTGCTCACCCTGCTCGCGCTCGGCATCCGCGACATCCACCTCGGCCCCTCGCTGCCCGGCTTCCTCACCCCCGCGCTGGTCGACGGCCTGGTCGAGCGCTTCGGCCTGAGGGTCACCGGCGACCCGACCGCCGACCTGGCCGCGGCGCTGGAGCGGACGGCGTCGTGAGCACCCCCGAAGCGGACCAGGTGCTCCTCACCACCGCCGACGGCGGACGCCTGGAGTTCCCGTGCGCCCGGGGCACCAGCGTGCTGGAGGCCGCGGCCGAGGCCGGCGCCACCCTGCCGGCCTCCTGCCGGCAGGGCACGTGCGGCTCGTGCCACGCCTCCGTCACCGACGGAGCGTACGAGCTGGGCGCGTACAGCGAGCAGGCCCTCCCGGCGGACGAACGCGCGCGCGGCGACGTGCTGCTGTGCCGCACCTTCCCGTGCGGGCCGCTGACCGCCACCCTGCCGTACGAGCAGTCCCGGATCCTCCACGGCGCAATCCCCGTCCGGACGGCCGTCGTCACGGCGCTCGAACCGGTCGCGCAGGACACCGTGCGGCTCGAACTGCGCCTCGACGGCGAGCCGGACTGCCAGTTCGACCCGGGCCAGTTCATGGAACTCCAGGCCCCGGACGACGAGGCGAAGCGGGCCTACTCGCTCGCCGGCACCGGCAACTGGGAGGGGCGGCTGGAGTTCTACGTCCGGCTCCGGGAGGGCGGGCGGTTCTCCTCGTACCTCGCCGACCGGGCCCGTCCTGGCGACCGGCTCACCGTGCACGGGCCGCAGGGCGCCTTCGGGCTGCGGGAGACCGGGCTGCGCCCGCGCTGGTTCGTGGCCGGCGGCACCGGCCTGGCCCCGCTGCTGGCGATGGTCCGCCGGATGGCCGAGTGGCAGGACCCGCAGCCGGCCCGGCTCTTCCTCGGTGTCAACGAACCGCAGGACGTCTTCGGGGTTCGCGAACTCGCCGCCGTGGCAGAGGAGTTGCCGGGATTCCGGTACGACGTCTGTGTCTGGAAACCGGCCCCCGGCTGGTCCGGCCCGACCGGCACCCCGGCGGACCTGTTCGCCGCCGCGCTGCCCGGACTCGGCGGCGTCGCCCCGGACGTGTACGTCTGCGGGCCGCCGCCCCTGGTCGACGCCGTCCTGCGGGCCGCGCTGCTCGGCGGCGTCCCCCCGGCGCAGGTGCACCGGGAGCGCTTCCTGGCCGGCTGAGACCGGCGCCGCCCCCGCCCCCCTCCTCCGTCACCGGGGCGGGGGCGGCGCCCTGCCGACGGCCGGGCGGCGGCCGCGCGGTTCGGCCACCCGCCACCCGTCGCGGGCGGTAGTGTCCTTGACGCACCGTCAGGCACGTTCCGTCCGTCGAGAGGAACTCCACCGTGGCCGACTCCCCGCAGGTCGACGTCGTGCGGCGCTTCTACGGTGCCAGGGGCGACCTGGAGGTGATCCGGTCGGTCGTCGCCGAGGACGCCCGGTGGGACGTGACGGAGGGCTTCCCCCGGGGCGGCGTGTACGAGGGGCTGGACCGCATCCTCGGTGACTTCTTCCCCTTCCTCGCCGACTTCCGCGAGTTCGGGTGCGTCGGTGACGCGTACTACGAGGACGGCGACCAGGTCATCGTGCTCGGCCGCTACGTCGGCCGGACGGCCGGAGGGGTGCCGGTGACCTCGCGGTTCGCCCACTTCTTCACCCTGCGGGACGGCCGGATCACCCAGCTGCGGCAGACCTCCGACACCCTGCCCATCGCCCGGGCACTGGAGGCGGGGGCGGGAGCCGGGGCCTGACCGTTCCCGGAGCGGCCGGGCCGCCGGCGTCCCGCGGGTCGGGAGTGCGGTCCGGGCGGGGTCAGAAGGCGGAGTGGGCGAACCAGTGGGTCAGGAGCTCGTCGTCCCCGGAGACCTCGACCCCGTCGGCGGTGCGGTCGATCCGCCCGTAGAGCAGGAACAGCAGGTCGGCGGCGGTGGCCCGGACGGTGGCGTCGGCGGTGGCGCCGGCGCCGTCCGGGTCGAGGCCGAAGCCGTCGGGGCGCAGCCGGACCAGCCAGTCGCCCTCGCCGTCGGTGCGGCCGAAGCGGATCGTCCGGTCCGCGCCGCGCAGTTCGGCGGTCCCGGGCGCGAAGAGGGCGGCGAAGGGCAGGTTGGTCAGGAACTCGGCCACGCCGTCGGCGGCCAGGGCCGGGTCGACGACCGGCGTCAGGCCGAGCGCGAGTTCGGCGTCGACCCGGTGGACCAGGGTCTCGAACAGCATCCGGCGCACCCAGAACCGGGCGTGCTGGTCGGCGCCCCAGGCCCACATCGGCGCGTCGAGGTCGGTGAACGCGTAGGCGGCCAGCTCGGCGGACTCGGCCAGCCAGGCCGGGTAGTCCTCCGGCCGCTCGGGCAGCCACAGGTCGACGTCGCGGCTGCGCGGCGGCTCCTGGATCCGCTGCCGCAGCAGCACGGTGAACCAGCGCTGCACGCTGCCGGCGTGGCGGACCAGGTCGGCGAGGGTCCAGCCGGGGCAGCCGGGCACCGGGAGCGACGGGTCGGCCTGCTGCACGGCGGCGACGAAGCGGGCGGTCTCGGCGGCAACGGCCGTGCCGTGGTCGTGGGGGGTCATGAAGGTGCTCTCCGGGGATGCGGGCCGCGCGGCGCCTCGGGACGGCGGGTGCGCCCGATGGTTCATCGCATGAAACAACGGTGGCGACGCTAGGCCTGAAAGGTTGAGCTTGTCAAGCATCGGGTGCGTCGAGCGCCGCCAGCAGCTCCGGCCCCGACCACCGCCGCGCCCCGCCCGGACCCGCCCGCTCTGCCTCGCGGACCAGCGCCGCCAGCCGGGCGTTGGCCGGCGCCGGCAGACCGTGCCGGGCGGCGAGCGCGATCACCTCGCCCTGCAGCGCGTCGACCTCCGTCGGACGCCCCCGCTCCAGGTCCTCCCACATGGACGAGCGGGCCCGGGCGTCGATCCGCAGGGCGGCGGCCGCCACCCGCCGGAACAGCACGTCGGGCAGCCCCAGCACCCGGGGCATCCAGCGCGGCGGCAGCGGACCCAGCCGGGCGGGCGCGATGCCCGCCGCCCGGAAGGCCGCGAGCGCCTCCCGCTGGCACCGGGCCAGACAGGCACGGTACGCCCGGGCGCCGAGCTCCTCGCGCAGCGGCCGTCCGGACAGGGCGTTCACCGCGTTGTTCAGGTTCATCAGCAGCTTCGCGGCCTGCACGCCGGGCATGTCCGGGTGCAGCGCCAGCGCGAGCCCGCCGGCCCGGGCCGCCGCCGCGAACCGGCGCGCCTGCGGGGCGTCCTCGACCAGGAGCGCACCGCCGCTGCCCTGGTGGACGGCGGCCGGGCCGCTGCGCACGACGTTGTACGGGACCATCCCGGCGAGCACCCGGTGGGCCGGCAGCCCGGCCCGCAGCTCCTCGGGGTTGTGCAGGCCGTTCTGGAAGCTGATCACGACCGCGCCGGGCGCCAGCCGGCCCGCCAGCTCGCGCCCGGCCGCCCGGGTGTCGGCAGACTTGACGGTCACCAGCACGTAGTCCGCCGACGCCGCCGCGGCCGCGCCGGTGGCGACGGTCAGCCCGCGCACCTCCCGCCGGGCACGGCCCGGACCGCTCAGGGTCAGCCCGTCCCGTTCGACGGCGGCCATCGGTGCCGGCCGGCCGATCAGCGTGACGTCCGCCGCGGCGGCCAGCATGCCCCCGAGGTGGCAGCCGATGCTGCCGGCGCCGAAGACCGCGATCCGCGGTGCCCTGTTCACTGGTGACGTCCTTCCGGCGGCCGGCTGGTGCGGCTCGTGGCGGGTGGGTGTGGTCGGCGGGTGCGGGTGCGGGTGCGGGTGGCCCGGTGGCGTGGGGCCGGGGTGGGGCCGGGGTGGGGCCGGGTGGGGCCGAGTCGGTCCGGGTGGGCCGGGTCAGCCGGCCAGGTCCGGGTCGGTCGCGCCGATCTGCTCGAAGAGCGGCTGCGCCTGGAACCAGCCGGCCAGTCCGCTGCCGACCTGTCCGCGGGTGATCAGCGCCGTCTCCCGGTCGATGTGCTTCGGGGTGCCGGCCGCCATGGCGAGCAGCTGGGCCTGGCAGGAGCGCTCCATCGTGACGAACCACCAGACCGCCTCGGCGACCGACCCGCCGACCGTCAGCAGCCCGTGGTTCTGCAGGATCACCGCCTTGTGCGCGCCGAGCGCGGCCGCGATCCGCTTGCCCTCGTCGACCTCGTTCACCACGCCGCGGTAGTCGCTGTACAGCCCGTGGTCCTCGAAGAACGCGCAGGCGTCCTGGGTGAGCGGGTCGAGCCTGATGCCGAGGCTGGAGAAGGCCTTCCCGTGCAGCGAGTGCGCGTGGGCGGCCGCGATCGCGTCGGGGCGGGCCGCGTGCACCTGGGAGTGGATCACGAACGCGGCCCGGTTCACCGGCCGGCTGCCGTGCAGCAGGGTGCCCTCGTGGTCGACCAGGAGCAGGTCCGAGGCCTTGATCATGCCGAAGGGCATCCCGAACGGGTTCACCCAGAACCGGTCGGGGTGCTCCGGGTCGCGCACGGTGATGTGCCCGGCGACCCCTTCGGAGAAGCCGAACCGACCGAACAGCCGGAATCCGGCGGCCAGTTGCTCCTTGCGGTACTGGCGTTCGGCGGCCACCGACTCGAAGCTCGGCGGCAGTGGCAGGGTGACTCCGGCGGGCAGCGGTCCGACGGCGGCGGCGAGCGCGGCGGGCAGCGGGGTGCCCGCGCCGGAAGGTGGTGGGGTGCTCATGGCCCCAGAAGATACAATGCTGTATCCGATACGACAATGGATCCGATCCGCGTGCGGATCCGGGCGACACGCGTGCGGATCCGAGGGATCCGATGGATCCGACCGAGCAGGGTGAACCGAGTGAACCGAGTGGACCGGGATGCCGCCGATGCCCAAGGGTGAGACCAAGCGACGACCGCGCACCCGTGCGGCACTGCTCCAGGCCGCACTGGAGACCTTCGCCGAACACGGGTTCCGCGCCGCCACCATCGAGCAGATCTGCGAGCGGGCCGGCTACACCCGGGGCGCGTTCTACTCCAACTTCAGCAGCAAGGAGGAGCTGTTCCTCGGGCTGTTCGACGCGCACAGCGACCGGATCCTCGCGCGGATGACCGAACTGGTCGACTCGATCGCCACCGAGGACCTCACCGTGCACGCGCTGGTCGAGGTCCTCTGCGAGGTCGAACCGGCCGAACGCGACTGGTACCTGGTCACCACCGAGTTCACCCTGCACGCCATCCGTGACCCGCAGGCCGCCTGGGTGCTCGCCCGGCACGACGCCCGGCTGCGCGCCCAGCTCGCCCGCGCCCTCACCGACCACCTGGCCCGGGCCGGCCGCACCCTCACCGCGGACCCCGACGAGGTCGCCCGGTTGCTGATCGCGATCCGCGAGGGCGGCCTGGCCCAGAGCTACGTGGAACCCGAGCAGCTGCCGCCGGGCAGGCTCGAACGGCGTTTCCTGGAGCCCCTGTTGACGGCGCTGACCACGGACACCCGGGTGCCCTGAGGCGCGGCAGCGCCCCGGTCGGGACGCCGGCTCAGGACCGCGCGGCCGGGCGGCGCCCCCAGGCGGTGATCAGGCCGGGGGAGAGGTCGGCGAGCTCGGGGGAGGACAGGTAGGCGAGGGCCCGGTCGAGTTCCCCGGGCGCGAGGCCGCCGTCGGCCTCCAGGGCGTCGCGCATGCTGAGCCAGGTCTCGCGCCAGAAGGCGGTGACGGGAGCGCCGGGGGTCAGCGGCGGCACGTGGACCTCGGCGCCGACCTCCCGCAGGCCCAGCCCCCGCAGCAGGTGCGGATAGCGGGTTACCCAGCCGGTGTCGGTGCCGATCCGCCGGTGCAGCGCCTGCCACATGGCGGCCATGGTCCGCCGGTAGACGGCCTGCGGCGAGTCCGCCGTGGTCAGGTCGACGGCGTCGCCGACGACCAGCCAGCCGCCGGGCGTCACCCAGTCGGCCAGGCGCGCCAGCACCTGCGCGTGCCCGGGCAGGTGCATCAGCACGAACCGGCAGTGCACCAGGTCGAACCGGCCGGGTGCCAGCGCCGGATCGGTGATGTCCGCGGCCGTGGTGCGCAGCCGGTCGACCGGGCGGGCGTCCACGAAGCGCGGGTCCCGGTCCAGGGCCAGCACCTCGTCGGCACCGGCCTCCTCGGCCAGCCAGCGGCTGATCGTCCCGGTGCCGGCGCCCACGTCCAGGCAGCGCCACCCCGGGCCGACGCCCAGGGCGGTCAGCCGGGCCCGGGTCACCGCGTCGTAGGCCAGGGCGCCGTAGTCGATGCGTTCCCCCTCGCCGCTCCTGTCGGGGGCGAAGAGCCCGGTGCCGTAGTGACCGTCGTCCGGGGCGGGCTGCGGGCCGGAATGCGGGCCGGAATGCGGGGCGGGCTGAGGGCCGGGCTGAGGGCCGGGCGCGGCAGCCGGATCCACGGGGGGTTCCTGCACGGGGGCTCCTCACCGGGGGAGGGGACGGGAGCGGGGCGGCCCGTCGCCCGCCCCCTTCGCTCGGAAGGCGGTCGACGACCAGTCACCCGTCCCACCCCCGGAGACCGTCAACCGTTCGACGCCGGGAACCGACCCGAACGGCCGTGTCGGTCCGGCTGCTGCGGCTCCCGGCCCCGGTGGGCGGCGATCAGCTCGGCGTAGTGCAGCCCGCTGCTCTTCACGGTGCGCCGCTGGGTCGGGTAGTCGACGTGGACCAGGCCGAACCGCTTGTCGTAGCCGTACGCCCACTCGAAGTTGTCCAGCAGGGACCAGGCGAAGTACCCCGCCGGTCCCGCTCCCCGGGCGGCGGCCCGGGCGCAGGCCGCCAGGTGCTCCCGGAGGTAGTCGCCGCGCTCGGGGTCGTCCACGCTGCCGTCGGGCGCGACGGTGTCGGGGTAGGCGGAGCCGTTCTCGGTGACGAAGATCCGCCGCACACCATAGTCGTGGGTCAGCCGCAGCAGCAGCTGTTCGAGGCCCGGCGCGTGGACCTCCCAGGGCATGGCGGTGTGGCGCCGGTTCGGGCCGGGCAGCTGGCGGAACCGGGGGGCCGGGCCGCCCGGGTCGTCGGCGACGATCTGCCGGAAGTAGTAGTTGAGGCCGAGCCAGTCGAGCGGCGCGGCGATCAGCTCCAGGTCGCCCGCGCGTTCGGGCAGGTCGACGCCGTACTCGGCCCGCATGTCGGCCGGGTAGCCGCGGCCGAGGACGGGGTCGAGCCACCAGCGGTTGACGTGGCCGTCGGCCCGGGCGGCGGCGGCCCGGTCGGCCGGCGAACCGCTCGCGGGCTCGATCGGGCTGAGGTTGTTGACGATGCCGATCCGCGCGCCGGGCACGGTGGCCCGCAGCGCCCGCACGGCCAGGCCGTGGCCGAGGTGGAGGTGGAAGGAGGCCCGGACCGCCGCGGTGAGGTCGGTGACACCGGGTGCCATCGTGCCGTCGAGGTGCCCGATCCAGGCGGAGCACAGGGGCTCGTTGAGGGTGGCCCAGTGGGTGACCCGGTCACCGAGCCGTTCGCCGACCACGGCCGCGTAGTCGGCGAAGCGTTCGGCGGTGCAGCGGGCGGGCCAGCCGCCGCGGTCCTGCTGGGCCTGCGGGAGGTCCCAGTGGTAGAGCGTCGGGAAGGGCACGATGCCGGCGTCGAGGAGGCCGTCGACGAGCCGGTCGTAGAAGTCCAGGCCCGCCGGGTTGACCCGGCCGTCGGCCAGCGGCACCACCCGCGGCCAGGCGACGGAGAACCGGTAGGCGTCCAGCCCGAGGGAGCGCATCAGGGCGATGTCCTCGGGCCAGCGGTGGTAGTGGTCGCAGGCGGTGTCGCCGGTGTCGCCGCCGGCGATCCGGCCGGGGGTGTGCGAGAAGGTGTCCCAGATGGACGGCGCGCGGCCGTCGGCGTTCGCCGCGCCCTCGATCTGGTAGGCGGCGGTGGCGGCCCCGAACAGGAAGTCGGCGGGCAGGGCGCTGAGGTCGGTCATGGGACGGCCTTTCGGCGGGCGGGGGACAGGGGTCCGGTCGATCCGGTCATTTGACGGCTCCGGCGGTCAGCCCGGCCACCAGGAAGCGCTGGAGCAGGAGGAACCCGGCGACGACGGGCACGCTCACCACCAGGGAGGCGGCCGTCACCTGGTTCCAGTGGACGTCGTTGAGGGTCGCGTAGCCCTGGAGGCCGACGGCCAGCGTGCGGGTCCGGTCGTCGGTGAGGACGGAGGCGAAGTGCACCTCGCCCCACGCGGTCATGAAGGCGGACACCGCGACCGCCACGATGCCCGGTCGGGCCGCCGGGACGATGACCCGCACCAGGGCCCGCACCGGACCGCAGCCGTCCACCAGGGCGGCCTCGTCCAGGTCGCGGGGGATGGAGTCGAAGTACCCGACCAGCATCCAGATCGAGAACGGCAGCGAGAAGGTCAGGTAGGTGAGGGTCAGCCCGCCCCGACTGCCGTACAGGGGCAGCCCGGTGGCGTTGCCGACGTTGACGAGGAGGAGGAACAGCGGCAGCAGGAACAGGATGCCCGGGAACATCTGCGTGGACAACACGGTGACGGTGAACAGCCGCCGCCCGCGGAAGCGGTAGCGGCTCACCGCGTACCCGGCGAGCACCGCCACCAGCACCGAGCAGACGGTCGAACCACCGGCGACGACGAGCGAGTTGACGAGGTAGCGGCCGAGCGGCACGGTGTGCCAGACGTCCAGGTACGGCCGGAGGGTCACCGTGCTGGGGATCCAGCGGAACGGGCCCTGGACGTCCTGGAGCGGCTTGAGCGAACTGGAGTCCGTCGAACCTACTTTCATTCGACGGCCGCACCCAATCGCGGTCCACCCGGAGGATCCGGTCCCATGCCCGCGTACCACCATGAACCACCGACCATGAGCCCCTCGACGGACCCGGCCGACTGGCCCGAGGTCGATCTCTACCTTCGCAAGTCCAAGGTCGTGCGGGAGGGCGACAAGCGGGACATCACCTCCATCCGCGCCCAGGAGGCCGAGGGGCGCGAGTGGGCCGTGCGGAACCGCTACCGTGTCCGGCGGGTCTGGGTCGACAACCTGTCGGCCTGGTCGGACGTCGCCCGCCCCGGATTCGACAACGCCCTCGCCGCGGTGCTCGATGACGAGGTGCCCGCCCTGTGGTGCTTCGCTCTCGACCGCTTCACGCGCAAGGGCATCGATGACATCGGCCCGGTGCTGGGGAAGGCCCGGGTCATCTTCCACTGGGAGCGACTCGACAGCTCGGACCCCAACGACCGGCGATGGATCACCGACCGGGCCGAGCAGGCGCGGGAGTACTCGGAGCGACTCAGCGACAACATCAGGGTCACCAAGAAGAACCAGCTGAGGAACGGCCAGTGGTCGAACCGCCCGCCCCACGGGGTCGAGGCGACCAAGGACCGCAAGCTGACCAACGGGGCCCTCTGGCCGATCGTCCTGCACGTCTTCCGCAGTGTCGCCGACGGGATAAGCGGGCGCCTGCTCTGCAGGGGGCTGAACTCCGGGCCGAATCCCGTCCCGTCGCCCCAGGGCGGGGAACGGGCGGTGTCGACGATCTCCTACATGATCCACAATCCCGTCTACGAGGGCTGGCAGACGGTCAAACACCCGAACAAGCCGCGTGACCCGATCCCGTACCGGGACGAGAACGGGAACCGGGTGCGGGTCTGGGCCGACGGCGCCGAGCCCATCCCGCGCGAACTCGCCGAACGAGCAAGGCAAAAGCTCACCGGAGGGAACTTCGCCGGCCGGGAGGCAGTGGACAACCGCAAGCGTCATCTGCTGACCGACGCGACGCGGTGCGCGGGCTGTCGCGGAGCCGCATCCGCTCACGGAATGAACCAGTTCTGCAACCGCCACCGAGCCTGGCAGGACTGCCCGGCTCCGGGCTGCATCAGGCGCCAGGTCTCGAGGACTGGGTGGTCGAGGCGTGGTTTGCCAGGCTGAACGGAGCCGACATCGACGACCCTCTGCTGCTCATCGCCGCCGAGCGGTGGAGCGGCTACCAGCAGCCGGAGACCGCGGAGAAGCTCGCCGACGCGGTGGCCGCGCTCGCGGCTGCGGAAGGGGTAGTCCAGCGCTTGGCCCAGCAGCAGGCCGACGGGTTCTTCGACCCGCCCTTCGACACCCATCTCCCCAAGCTACAGGCGGAGGCGCGCGCGGCGCTGCTCGTCGCGAAGGAACGGGTGGCAGCGGCGACTCCGAAGCGGCTCGACGTCTCCTGGCTGTTGGAGGACGCCAGCATCCGGAGCGCCTGGGCGACCGCCGGTCACGGACTTCGACGGGAGTTGATCAGGCTCCTGGTGCGACGAATTGTCGTGTCGAAGGGCAACCGCGGGATCCGGTTCGACGGTGAAGCCCGGATCGAGATCCACTGGCTCGACGAACCGGATTCCTGGGTCGCCCCGCCGGATACCCCGGCCGGAGGATCCGACTGAGCGGTCGGCCGGTCACGAGCCGATGAGCTGTGCGGTCTCGGGCAGGAGCGCCGAGGCCGCACAGCTCAACCCCTGCTCCGGGCGTCGCGCTACCAGCGCAGCTCGGCCGCGCCAAGTCACCGGTACTCCGGACCATAAGGGAGTCCTGCACCACCGGATTCCCGGAGGCCTCGGTGTCCCCTGCTCGAACGTCCGCCGCCGCACTCGCCACCGACCGGGAAGGACGCAGTCATTGCGATCCGCGGGTCGGGCCGATGCTCGGCCGCTTCCACCTGGGCAGCGGCCCGGTACACACCGCGCCTGCCGGAGAACCGGGATGGCGTATTGCCACGGCTTCGAGGAAGGCGGCTCTGGTCCTGGCTCCACTGGTCGGGGCGACGGAAGCGCGGACCGCTTCGGAGGCCACGAATATCCACGACCTGCAGACCGGACGGGACGAGTTCACGATCTCGGTCGACGGAGCCCACTCCCTGTCGTCCAGGATGGTCATGCGAGGGCGGCGGGGCATGCACATGTGCGACGGCATCCGCTTCGTGGAGACGACAGGTGCCGAAGGGACGCCGTGCGGGTGCCCACCGACGTGGCCCCAACGTCGCGCGGCGTCCAGGGCCGGGCGAGGGCCGAAGCCGGAGATCGCCCTGGTGTTCCGCTTGCCGGATGCGCCGGAGCTCGGGTACTTCGACCTGGTGTCGTCCTCCTGGTTGCTGATGGAGGAGGTCCAGGTGCTTGCCGCAGTGCTCAGTCCAGGGGGATGCGGCCAGAGCGGGCGGCCTGCCCAAGATCAGACGGAAGGCGCAGGACGGAACACGTCAGATTCCGGTGGTGGCTTCGACCCTGCCCTCTTTCACGGCAGTCTGCAGGGCGGCGAAGTCGTCTTCGTTCTGGTCGGCGTAGGCTTCGGCGAAGTCGGCGATGGCCTGGTCGAACCGGTCTGAGCCGCCGAGGTAGGCAGCCAGCGCGACCCGGTCACCGGATCGGGCGTGTGCTCGGGCCAGGGTCCAACCGCACAGCCGGCCGTACACCGCCATGCCCGATGGGAGCATCATTTCGATCGGTGCGGACAACTTCCAGTCCCGCAACTGCCGCACGTAGAAGTCACGGTCCGCCCCGTCCTCGCCGGTGACCCGGGTCCAGCCGAGGAAGATGTCGCTCTGGGCCTGCATGAGGTGCTGTCCGGCGACGACGCGCTCACCCTGGTTGCTGTACTCGCTGTGCCCGGCATACTTCACCAGGACGGAGGGCTGGGCCTCCTTGGCTTGCAGGAACAGCGGCTCGACGCCGTCTCCGGAGTCCATCAGCGCAATCCAGGCGCGGGTGCCGACACTGCCGACCCCGACGACCTTGCGGGCCATCTGGACCAGCGTGAATTGATCGAGCAGGTGTCGCCGGTCGGACTGCAGAGTGCGCCGGTACTTGCCCAGCACGGTGTGAATCATCTTGTAGATCGCATCGGCCTGCACATCGCTGGAAATCTCTTCCACGGGGACGATGGTCGGGGGATCGCTGACGATCTGCCGCCGACCCTCGACCATGGCGGTGAGCTTGCCCAGCGCTTGCGTGCTGTCGTGGGTGTGGGCCTTGGCCAGAAGCTCCTCGGCCGCCTTGAACCTCTTCGCCTTCAACTTGGACCTGAACTCTGCTACGGCCTCCTCGATGTCCAGGTGTGCGTACCAGACGTCCAGGAACGGCTGCTTCGCAAAGCGGTGCATCGCCTTGCGATAGCCCTTCGCTGCCGCCAGGACGATCTTGCGGCAGGCCTTGTCGGAGAACTCGTTGTCGCGCCCCGCCACCACCAGGCTCGCGGCCAACCGTTTGACATCCCACTCGAAGGGCCCGGGCAGACTTTCGTCGAAGTCGTTGACGTCGAAGACCAGCTGCCGCTCCGGCGAGGCGAACGCACCGAAATTGGACAGATGCGCGTCTCCGCACAGCTGGACCCGCAGGCCTGAGGTAGGTGTGGCAGCCAGATCCGCCGCCATCGGCAGTGCGGCCCCGCGATAGTACGTGAACGGCGATACCAGCATGCGTCCGTGCCGTACCGGCACGAGTTCCGGCACCCGCGAGGCCGCCTGGCTCAACAGCAGCCCGACCGGATCCCGCGATCTGCCCGGCCGGAACTCTCCATGCGTCTCCAGTGGCACCGACCTGCGGGCGTCCTTTCCCACTGCTACCCGGTCCGCCCGGCTCAGAGGCCCTGCCGCCGGCCTCGGGTCCCGGGTGGATGCCCCTGCATGACGCTTCCCACTCGTCAGGCCGTTCTTCTTCGTTGTCATGGCCACTCCCGTCAAGCCGCAGTGCATACTGCCGGCTTGCAAATCACCGCAGATAGCTACAGATATACCCATTCCACTCATTCGGTGCCACGCCGGAACGGTATGCCTCCCCGAAGGGGTGAATTGCTGACACGGTCCTGCAGCCACTCGATCCGTCATTTCGCACGGTCCGTTGGAGGAAGCGGAGCCAGCAGAATCCACGCGGCTCTCTGCGAACCACGGACGAGCCGAGTCGGCAGGTCGTGAGCTACCGGAACTGCTCAACTGTGCACAACGACGGCATCCGCTTCCGTGCGGCCCAGGGGAACTGCCGGCGCCGCAGAGGCGGCGCGTCACTGCTTCGGCGGCAGAACCGGCGAGGTCACAATGGGGCATGGCATCAGGCCTCAACCCGGTTGCTCCGCCCCCACTGACGCCGGATCAGGCCGCCGCGCGGGGTGAGCAGTGGTGGCCGGTGGCGCTGGCGATTCTGGTTGCCGCGCTCCTCCACGTGGTGTTGCCCGCGAAATACCGGGTGAGTCCCCCATGGGTGGTCCCGGTGGTCATGCTCGCACTGCTGGCCGCGCTGATCATCGGAGACCCGGGCCGCATCGATCGCCAGAAGCCATGGCTACGGATCACGACCCGCATCGCCATTGCCTTCATGACGATGGCGAACCTGTTCGCCGCCGCCCACCTGGTGGCCGACATCCTGACCAACAACAAGCTGTTCGCCAACAATGCCGTCGGGCTGCTGGCCACAGGCGGAGTGATCTGGGCCACGAACGTCATCACCTTCGGGCTGTGGTTCTGGGACCTGGATCGGGGTGGTGCCGCCGCTCGTGCACACCAACCGTATGCGAATCCATCATTGGTGTTCCCGGAGATGCAGCACGCGAGCTACGTGCCGACCACCTGGGTACCGATCTTCGCCGACTATCTGGTGCTGGCCTTCTGGACCGCCACCGCGTTCAGCCCCACCGACATCTCCGCGATCAAGCGGTGGGCCAAGCTGTTGATGATGATGGAAGCGGTGGCGTCCCTTGGCATCGGCGCGCTGGTGATCGCTCGCGCGATCAACATCCTGCAGTAGGCACACTCGACCTCCGGGGAGCTGCGGTGGCTGACCATCCGTCGAAGAGCAAGGAGCCGGGTCGTCAGAGCTGGCCAAGCGGTCTGCGGGCGACCGCAGCCCGGGTGACTCCCCTTACCGCCGTCGCCCCACTGTCGAAGGTTCCCTGCACACGGGCAGCCGACGCTCCGAGACCAGCCGGGCGCTTGATCCCTGTCTCTCGGGGCTCGGGCGCCGCGCCAAGCCGGGGTGCTCCCGCCGCTGACGCGGCGGGTCATGGGACGTTGATCACCGCGACGTGGATCACGGCCTCGGAGTGGGCCGGGGAGGGCTTCGTAGCCCCGCCAATCAGTGACACCGTGTAGGCGGTCCTGTCGTGGTAAGCGTTCAGCGCATGGGCGACGGTGGCGATGTGGGGCGGCAGGGGCGAGGTGTGCGGGCCTACCAGTGCTGGAGCAACAGTGTGCGGATGCCGATCGGCCCGCGTTCGGACGGGACAGGGGTATCCGCGGGCGGGTGGGTGCGACTGGTCTTCGTTGGGCCAGACGTTCAGATGGGCCGGTCGTGGTGGGCAGCCGCGGCCTTGCGGGCGAGGCGGGCGAATCGGCTGCGGGCGATGCCGGGCTGTCCGGTGTGCTCGTCGTCCTGCTCTTCGTCGACGCCGAAGCCGTCCTCGTCGTCGAGTTCGAGTACGGCGGCCGGATCATCCTCGCCAACCGGGCGATGGCGGCCGAATTCGGCTCGCTGACCGGTCAGTTGCTCCAGCGGAAGATCCTCGACCTGTTCACCCTCCGGGACGGCGCCACGCTGCCCGTGCTCGCCGAGGCCGTCCGGCTGCACCGCCGCTCCCAGTACGACGCCCGGGTCTCGTGGACGGCCGCCGGCGGCATCGAGCGGCACGGGGAGATGAACGTCGCGCTGGTGAGCGACAACGCGGAGGAGAGGCCCAACCTGCTGCTCTCCCTGCGCACCCACGCCGAGCTCCCGGCCCCACCGCCCGCCCCACCGCCCGCGCCGCGTGCCGAGGTGAGTCCGACCGAGGCGCGGATCCTGGCCGCCGCCAGGGGCGCCACCACCGCCCAGATCGGCAAGGAGATCGGACTCCCCATGGACGGCGTGAACCACCACCTCGCCCGGCTCAGCCGCCGCTGGCACGTCCCCAACCGGACGGCCCTGGTGGCCCGGACCCACACATACGGCGTCCTCGCGGTGGACGCGTGGTCCCCGGAACCCGCACACCTTCCGGGGGGTGGCAATGCCATTGGCGTCGGCGAATAACCCAATTACCCGTGCATTCGACGAGGTCGATCATCCGGCGGAAAGAATCCGCATCAGTCCCAGCCGGTCGAATCGTCCAGGTGGGGCTGGACCTGGCCCGCGACGGCCCCGGAGGCCGGGGACACGGCCTGTGCGGCGGGCGTGGCAAGGGTGAACGCGGCGGTGGCCAGGGTGGCGATGCCCATCGTGACGATGACCGACTTGAGTTTCTTCATGGTTTTCCAATCCCCCTCGGATACGGGCCCCGGTGGCCTGTTGGCGATTACGAGTCTTCAATCCGCCGAGTTTCCGTGTAAAGCGCCCCGCCATTGCAGCAAGCTGCATGACCTCTTCTTCATCTCCCGGGGCCGGGGCGTGGTGGTCGAGACTCTTCCTGGCCAGCAAGGTGACCAGGAGTGAGGACGTACGTCATGGCGAACAGTAGGCAGCCGAGGAAGTCGACGGCCCGCCGGGGGGTGGTGCTGCGGACCGAGCGGCTGACGCCGCACATGGTCCGGGTGGTGCTCGGTGGCGAGGGGCTCAAGGACCTGCCGGTGGGCCGGAACACCGACGCCTATGTGAAGTTGCTGTTCCCGGCGCCGGGGTTCGAGGGCCAGGACCTGAGCAACCCCGGCGAGCTGCGGGCGAACCTGCCGCGCACCCAGTGGCCCCGGACGCGGACCTACACCATCCGGCACTGGGACCAGGAACTCGGCGAGTTGACCGTCGACTTCGTCCAGCACGGTGACAAGGGCCTGGCCGGCCCGTGGGCCGCGTCGGTGGCTCCGGGTGCCACGGTCTGGTTCGGCGGGCCGGGCGGCGGCTACGCGCCGGACCCGGCGGCCGCCTGGCACCTGCTGGCGGGTGACGAGAGCGCGCTGCCCGCCATCGCCGCAGCCCTGGAGTCGTTGCCTGCGGGAGCGAAGGCCGTGGCCTTCATCGAGGTCGCGGACCAGGCGGAGGAGCAGCCGATGGCGGCGTCGCCCGGCGCCGAGGTCGTCTGGCTGCACCGGGGCGCGCGCCGGGTCGGCGAGCTCCTGGTGGAGCGGGTGACGGCCCTGGAGTTCGCGGACGGCGACCCGCAGGTCTTCGTGCACGGGGAGGCGGCCTTCGTCAAGGAGCTCCGCCACCACCTGCGGGTCGAGCGCGAGCTGCCCCGGGAGCTGCTGTCGATCTCCGGCTACTGGCGGCTCGGCATGGACGAGGACGGCTGGCAGTCGTCCAAGTCCGTCTGGAACGCGCAGGTCGAGCAGGACGAGGTGACGGCCCTGGCGGCTGCCGAAGCCACCGTACGGAGCGCCCGGTGATCCGGGTCGAGGTCGATCCGGTCCGCTGCGTGGGCGTCGGCCAGTGCGCGGCGATCGCCCCCGAGGTGTTCGAGCTGCTCGACGAGGGCAGGTCCGCGCCGGTCACGGGGTGGGTGGACGAGGCCGACGCCGAGGCCGCACTCGCGGAGGATGCCCGCGAGCTCTGCCCCGCCCAGGCCATCTCGCTGCACCGGACGAGTCCGCCCGGCTGATCGCGGGTGGGGCGGGAAGGAGGAATGCTGCCTGGCCGACCGGTGATCCCCGGGTACGGGACGCGCGGGGGCGGATCCAGTCGTCGAGGTCGAGTCAGCATGCGCAATCACCAGGAACATTCGCGCTTCACCCACGTACAGGGGGTACCTGTCACCCTCCGGCCCGACGTCGTCGTTCTGGGGCCGACCGGTGCACGGGCCGGCGAGCTGCACGAGGAACTCGTCCGGCGCGCCGACCGGTGGCAGGCCGTCCGGGGCGCGGCGGCGCGGCCGCGCTTCACCGACACCGCGCTGGTGGTGCGTGACACGCTCCGGGAGATGCGTGCACGGGCCCCCGACACGAGCGCCGCGGTCGTGCACCGGGAGGACGGCACGGTGGACTGGCTGCACCTGGCCGGCGCGCCGGCCCGGCCGTCCTGGAGCGGGATCCGCACGCTCACAGACCTGTTGACGTTCGACCAGCCGCCGCCGGGCGACGCGCTGCGGGCCGCGGAACCGCTGCTGGGCAGGTGGAGCGGCCTGCTCACCGTCCCCGGGCAGGCCTTCGACGCGCACCGGGAGGACCCGGACGAACGGCTCGCGCTCACCCTCGTGCTCGACGGACTGCGCACACGGGCCGTCGAGCCGTATCCGGGCCGAAGCCCGCGGCCCGACGGCCCGGTGGTGGCCGCGGCCGGGCCGACGGAGGGCTACTGGCTGCTGGACGGGGCGCTCGGTCTGCTCGCCCGGTGGGCGGTGGATCCCGACCCGGCCGCTACCGAGGGCCCGGTCGTCACCGAGGGCCCGGGCACGGAGCGGGTCGCCGCGGTGTACCGGGTCCCCGAACTGCCGGGCGACTGGCGGATCGCGAGGATCAGCGACCGGCCGTCGGAAACCGTGGTGGCCGAGGCGTGGGGCGCCCACGCCGCCGAGGCGGTGCGCCACGCCACCGCGCTCGAACGGCGCCACCGGGTTGGTGCGCCGTCGACCGACGAGCTGCTCGGGGCGTTGGGAGGGGAGGGGATGCGGCGCCTCGCCGCCGACATCCTCGGGTGTCTGGCAGTCCGGCGACGGTGGGTCCGGGGCATCCGGGTCGAGGCGGATCCGCTGCTGGGCGGCCAGTCGCTGGCCTGGGGGCCGGTCTGGCTGCGCTGAGCGCGGCGGCGAGCACGGAAGCGAGCACAGCGGTAAGCAGAGCGACCAGCACAACACCGATCGCGTCCGTTCAGAGGTTCTTGAGCCTGCGGCCGAGGACCGGGCCCAGTGCCGCCAGTGCCTCGCGCCCCATCAACTTCTCGTGCTGGAAAGGGAGTTCGTGCGCCTCGAACCGGCCGCCGACGAAGGGGGCCCAGCCGCGGCGTGGCCGGTGGGGGAACCGGTCCGGTCCACGGCCTCGAAGAACAGCACGTCCCCGTCGAAGTGGTCGAGCGCCTCGAGGGAGCCCAGCTCCAGGTTGTTCGCGGTGATGTCCAGCAGCGCGGCCAGGGTCTGCTCCTCCAGGCCGGCCAGGGCGCTGTCCTGCGCCTCGAGGATCTCCTGGATCCGGCGCAGGGGGATCGGTCCGTCGCCCGGTTCCTCGTGCAGTGCCGGGAGCCGGTCGAAGGCCAACTCCACCAGCTCGCGCGGGGCCGGAGCCTCCGTACGCCTGCCGTACCCCGCGTCCACGACGGCGAGCAGGGCCACCCGCTCGCCCGCCTCGCGCAGCCGCGCCGCGAGGGCGTGGGCCACCTTGCCGCCGAAGGACCAGCCCAGCAGGTGGTACGGGCCCTCGGGCTGGATGTCACGGATCCGGCCGAGGTACTCCTCGACCATCGCGTCGAGGTCCGGGGCGAGCTCGTCCACGCCATTCAGGCCGTCGGCCTGGAGACCGTAGACCGGGCGCTCCTTGGGCACGTACCGCAGGAGCCCGGCGTAGCACCAGGCCATGCCGCCGCCCGGGTGCACGCAGAACAGCGGGGGGTGGGCACCGGTCGGCCGCAGGCGCAGCACCGGATCCAGGGCGCTGCCCCGGGAGCCGGGCCCCTCCTCGATGTGCCGGCCGAGCGCCGCCGCGGTGGGGTTCCTGAAGAGGTCGCGGATGGACAGCCGCACGCCGAGCACGGCCCGCATCCGGCTCGCCAGCCGGGTCGCCAGCAGTGACTGGCCGCCCAGGTCGAAGAAGCTGTCGTCGGCCCCCACCGAGGGCAGGCCGAGGATCTCGGCGAACAGGTCGCACAGGACCGTCTCGTGCGGGGTGCGCGGGCCGGTCCGGGCCGGGGCCGTCGGCAGGGCCGGCTCGGGGAGGGCGCGGTGGTCCACCTTGCCGTTGGTGGTCAGCGGGAGCCGGTCGAGCTCGGTGAAGGTCGCCGGGACCATGTACTCGGCCAGGGCGTCGGCGGCGTGCCGCCGCAGCTCCGCCAGGTCGAGCGTGGAGCCCGACACCGCCACCAGGTAGGCGGCGAGGCTCGTCTCTCCGCTCGGGTCCACCCGGGTGGCCACCGTCGCCTGGGCCACCCCGGGGTGCTCGCCCAGGACGGACTCGATCTCGCCGCGCTCGACCCGGAAGCCGCGGATCTTCACCTGCCCGTCCGTGCGGCCGACGAACTCCAGGTGGCCGCCGTCGAGTCGGCGCACCCGGTCACCGGTGCGGTACATCCGGCTCCCCGCGGGCCCGAACGGATCGGCGGCGAACCGCTCTGCCGTCAGCTCCGGCCGCCGGACGTACCCCCGGGCCAGCCCGGCGCTGGCCAGGTAGAGCTCGCCGGTCTCGCCGAGGGCGACTTGCGCCAGCGACTCGTCGAGCACGTGGGCCCGCATGCCGTCCAGCGGGAGGCCGAGCGGCACCGGCGCGGGCACGTCCCGGCTCGCCGTCCACGGGTGCTGGGTGGCGAACAGGGTCGTCTCGGTCGGGCCGTACGCGCAGCGCACGACGGTGCGGGGGCAGTGGTCGAGGACCCGGCGGACCGAGGCGGGCGAGATGACGTCGCCGCCGGTGATCACCTCCAGCACGCCGGCCAGGCTCTCCGGCTGCTCGTCGGCGATGACCCGGAACAGCCCCGCCGTGATCACTCGTGCGACGCCTCAGCGCGGGGCGCTCACGGTGTGGCTCCGATGGGGACGGCCATGGCCGCGGCCTCGGTGGCGTCGGTGGGCACCGTGGCTTCGGGGCGGCGCAGGTCGAGCACGATGAGGATGGCGGCGGCGACGCCCAGGTAGACGAGCAGGGTGGTCAGTGCCTGGCCGGTTCCGTGGCCGTCGAAGTAGATCGTGTGGTGCAGGAGGATGTAGGCGTTGCGGGGCGGCAGGTAGGGGCCGATGTCGCGCCAGAAGGCGGGCAGGTAGGGCACGCCGGTTGCGCCGCCGCCGGACGGGTTGCCGAACAGGATGATCACGACGACCGTCAGCAGGGTGCCCACGGGGCCGAGCAGCTTTTGCAGGATCGCGGCGACGGCGGCGACCACGGTGACGATCAGTGTGCAGATGGGCCAGGTGATCCAGAACTTGCTGCTGGGGAATCCCTGCAGCCAGTAGCAGACGATCAGATCGACGACGAGGCCGCTCACGACGGCGAATCCGGCGAGCTGGGCGGCGCGCCAGCGGCCTGCCGCCCTGCCGGTCACGGCCATGAGCAGGGTCGAGCTCATGTAGCCGCCGATGAGCAGCGGGACCAGCATGAGCCCTTGGACCAGGCCGAACGGGTCCTTGGCCACCAGCGGCGTCGGGGCGTACGGCTGCACCGTCACGGTCTGGCCGGTGGCTTTGGCTGCCTCCTCGAACCGCAATGCGAGGTCGAGCGGTGCCAGGTCGCTCATGGACGGCACCACGATCAGGGTGTTCGAGGTGCCCGAGGAGATCAGCGCGCCGAAGAGCCGGGCTTCGTCGATCGCGGTCTTGGCGGCGGCTTCGTCCGGGTACTGGGTGACCTTCAGGGAGATGTTCTTCTCGGCCGCGGCCAGCACGGGCGAGTCGCCGACTGCGCCGAACGGCAGGTTGGTGGCCTTGGGGGCGTGCGAGGCGCTCATGTAGTTGGTGGCGAACAGGCATTGCATGACGGCGCAGATGCCGAGCGCCGCGAGGATTCCGGCCAGCGCCCGCCGGCGGTTGGGTGGGGCTGGCGTGGGGTCGGTCGGGGCCGTTGTGCCGGCTTCCGGTCGTCCGGCCCGGGCAGCTGCCCTGGCCGGGCGGATGCGGCCGTACCAGGCGATGACGGCCATGCCGGCGAAGGCGTAGAGGAACAGCACGATCAGTGGGGTGGAGATGTCGCTCCCGCCGAAGTAGAGCACGTGATTGATCAGGTTGACCGCGCTCTGCGCCGGGAAGATCACGCCGATGTTGCGCCAGTAGACCGGCAGCAGGTACGTGCCCGATCCCCCGGCCGGCGGGCCGCCGACGACGATGAAGAGCAGCGCCACGAGCAGGGTGCCCATCCTGCCCACCAGGGCCTGCAGTCCGGCAGCGGCCAGTGCCACCGCCGAGGTGATGAGCCAGAAGCACGGCAGCAGCGACCAGAAATGGCTGCTGGAGAACGCGCCGATCCCCAACCCGGCGATCAGGTCGGTCAGCAGCGCGCCCACCAGCGCGTAGCCGACCAGGATGGCACCACGCCACGGCGCGGCGGCGATGCCGTGGGCCGCCTTGTAGACCAGCACGGCGGCCAGGTATCCGCCGATCAGCAGCGGCAGCAGCAACAGCGACGTCACTGCGCCGACCGGGTCTGTGGACGGGAGCGGCTTGACCGTCTGCACCGTCAGCGGCCGGCCCAGCTTGTGGGCCGCATCGAGGAACGCCGGCTCCAGCTCGGTCTGGGCGAAGAAGCTCTTGGCCGGGACCACGATCAACGTGTCGGACGAACCGTCGCTGACGTACGCGCCGTACAGCTCGCCCCGCTCGGCCGCGTCCGTCACAGCCGACGGGTTCGGATAGGAGGTCAGGTCCAGCCCTGTTCTGGACGCGACCTCGGCGACCACGGGCGAGGGCGGCCCTGCCACGCCGAACGGCATGTTCCGTGGCACGAGCAGTTGCTGGGCGCTGACAAGGCACAGCACGAACACGGCCTGCAGAAGAAGCACCAGTCCCAGGGAGAAGCCGACCTTCGCTGCGGTACTCCGTCCACCCGCAGCCGAAGGAGCCTGCTTCGCCATCTCTGTCCTCCAGCCGGCCGTCGTCGCGGGCACCTTGAGAGCCCGCAAGCACCGCGTCCTGATGCCGTGTGCCGGGGACGTGGGTCTCCCCTGGTCGTCGAGCGAATGCGCACTGGATCACGCACGCTTCACACCGTTGCCCGGTCTCGGTGCGACCGGGCCGTCATCAGCCCGATTCCGGTACGGCCACAATCAGGACATGGGCGCGGTCGCGCGGCAACTCGGTGGCTGGGCCATGGGCCGCAGCGCGCCCCGATCGGGGGAAACGCTCGCGACCAGGTGGCGCAAGACCTCCGCCTCCGGGGCGCTGTCCCCCGTGGGCGGTGATTGTGTGGTGGCCAGGCTTCCGGGCGCGACCGGGTGCACGGAGGGAGGAGGCGTCCAGTCGTGGTCTCCTCGACCGAGAGTGTGACTCCGTCCGCCTGCTCAGGACGGCATGCACCGAACACGGCTGTGGACCCCGCAGAGCCTTGGGCACCCCTCGGGCCGCCTCCAGGGCCGGCTGCCGACAAACCGGAAACGCAGTGAACGCGTGGGGCAGACGCCGGCCGAAGCCTTCTCCGTATTCGAGAGGGACGAGGCCGTCGTGACCGAGGATCAGATCCTGCTGGGCAGCGGTTTGACCGTCGCGCTCGCCGTGGGCTCGCAGATCCTGGCGAGCAAGCTGCGCGTCCCTTCGCTGATCGTGCTGCTGCCGGTCGGATTCGCCGCCGGTGCGCTCACCAAGGTGGTCCGTCCCGCCAATCTGGTGCCGGACTTCACGGCCCTGGTGTCGCTCGGGGTGGCCGTGATCCTCTACGACGCGGGGCTGGGTCTCGATCCCCAGCAGCTGAAGGGCGAGACCCGCAGGGTGGTGACGCGGCTGATCGTGCTGGGGATCCCCATCACCGCCGGAGCCTGTCTGGGGCTGGTCGCCGCCCTGTTCGACGTCCCGATCAGCGTGGCCATGATGATCGGTGTCATCCTCGTCGTCTCCGGGCCGACCGTTGTCGGCCCGCTGCTGGAGCACGCCAGGCCGGCCGACCGGGTGCGCTCCGTCCTGAACTGGGAGGGGACGCTCATCGACCCCCTCGGCGGCATTCTGGGAGCCGTCGTCTTCCACATCATCGTCCGGTCGCAGGACAAGGAGGGCTTCCGGTTCGGCCTGTTCCTCGGGAGCATGGCCGTCGGCCTGATCGGTGGCGCGGTGGGCGTTTCGGTGCTGTGGCTGACCCTGCGCAAGCTGCGGCTCGGCGGGACGCTCGGCACGCTCGCGCAACTGGCCACGGTCGTCGCGGTGGCCGCGGGCTGCGACATGGTCCTGGACGACACCGGTCTCATCGCGGCGATCGTCACCGGGATCGCCGTGGCGAACCTGCCCGGGTTCGACATGCCTGCGCGCCGCCCGTTCTTCGAGACGGTCGTCCAACTGGTCATCGGCCTGCTGTTCATTTCCATCTCGGCGTCGGTCGCACCGAAGGCCGTCGCTTCGGTGCTGGTTCCTTCGCTGGCGCTCGTCGCGGCGCTCGTCCTGGTGGTGCGGCCGGTGGTGTCCGTCGTCGCGGCGGCCGGGACGGAGGTGGGCCCCCGGGAGCGGGCGTTCATCGGCTGGATGGCGCCCCGCGGCATCGTCGCCGCGTCCACCGCGGCGACGTTCTCCGCCTCACTGGCCGCCACGGGGCTGTCCGGCGCCGACAAGATCCTCCCGATCACCTTCCTGGTGATCGTCGGAACTGTCCTGGTCTACGCGCTGACCGCCCGGCCGGTCGCCGTCCGGCTGGGCGTCGGCGCGTCCGCACGCTCGCGGCCCCTGCTGGTGGGCGGCTCCCCGTGGGTGATCGACCTCGGGCAGTCGCTCCGCGCGGCCGGCCTGGAAGTGATCATGTGGGCCGGTGACCCCGGGGAGCGGGACCGGATCAGGGAGGCGGGGCTGGAGCTGACCGCGGGCGAACTCCTCGCCACGGCCACCGATCCCCGAGCCCGGCTGGAAGGTGTCACGACCGCGCTGCTGCTCACGGACGACGACGATCTGAACGCGCTCGCCTCGGTGGTCGTACAGGACAGCCTCGACGGCCCGGTGTACCGGGTCGGCCCGCCCCCCGGCGGCCAAGGCATCGTCGCCCCGTTCACCGGCGGACGGGTGCTCTTCGCCTCGGACCTCGTCCGCGACGTACTGCAGGCCCGCTACGAGCAGGGTGCCCGTTTCGTCCTGCAGCCCGCCGCCGACCCGCTCCCCTCGGGCCACGAGCTGCTCTTCGTCGTACGGGCCGACGGCCGACTCGACCCGGTCACCCGGGGACAGGACACCGAGCCGGCGAAGGACGACACCCTGGTGCTCCTCGGGCCGGCGCCGCGGACCGCACGGTCGGACGGCGCACGCAGCGGGGGCTGACCGCGTGTGCCGTCCGGAGGGGCGGCCGGGGACGGAGCCCGCAGCGGTCAGTTGCCCTCCGCGCCGACTCGACGCCCGGCCCGCTGCCAAAAGCGCCGCTGCAGGCGGAGGGTGAGGACGCCGACGATCACCAGGACCACGACGTTCAGCAGCAGTTGGAACAGAGACCCGCGGGCTTCGTGCCAGTCGGCGAAGGCCATCGAGACGGCGATGTCCGAGGCGGCGGGGATGGTGGTCACCGAGATGAAGACGCCGAGGAGCGCGCTCGCCCGCGCCTCGGTGAGCGAGACGATGCCGACCACACCGGCGAGTGCGGCCACGACCAGCGAGAAGAAGTTGGGCGTATCGATGAGCTGGGACACCGGCCGCAGACCGTGCTTGAACGCATCGGACTCCTGGTCCAAGGCCCGCGACAGCGCCGAGAAGCCCAGCGTCACGACGATGGCCAGGGCGAACCCGAGGGTCAGTGCGCGGGCGCCCTCGCGGACCCGGCGGCGGTTGCCGCGGTCGATCCCCAGCGCCATGCTGACGATCGCGTTGTACTCGGGTCCGACCACCATCGCGGCCACGATGAGGATCTGGGAGTTCGACATGATGCCGACTGCGCCGATGAGCCCGGCGATGACCAGGAACAGGTAGAAGGACGGCAGGTAGGTCCCCTCCGCCCTGATGTGGGCCTCGACGGCGGCCCACAGCGGCGTGTGCACGAGGGTGCTGGGCTGGTCGGCCTCGATCCGTTCGGCGTGCCGAGAGAACATCATCTCGACGTCGTCGACGGCGATGGACCCCGCGTGGTCGATCCCCAGACTGCGCAGGCCGCCCAACACACCGTTCGCGGCGGCCTTCATGACGTCGCACTCGAGCGCGTCGCCGTCCGGCGAGCTCGACACCGATCGCAGAACCACCAGGTTGAGGACGTCGCTGTTCGCGGTCAGCATGTCGATCGTCCGCTGGGTGAGCGAGGGCGGCGTCACCATCCGAAAGTGGATCAGGTCCATCCGAAGTCCTCCTACGGCCTGGGCCAGGGCGCCGCAGCGCCCCTCGAGACAGTGCGGCGGTGGCCGCCCGTCCCCGCGGCTGCGGCCCGGCGGTCCACTGCCGTGAACAGTGGGCCGCCCGGGCCCGGCCCCGGGGAGCCGCGCGGGCGCGTGATCCGGCCGGGGGGTTCCCACTGTGGTGGTGGGGGTGG
>NZ_JBHWCL010000087.1:0-40692 GCF_042735125.1 Kitasatospora sp. NPDC059599
CGCTCGGGGCGGGCCTGGCCCCCGCGCTCGGCCCGGCGGCGCAGGCCGCGCACGCGGCGACCGCGGCACCGCACGGCTCGGCCGGCGGGCCGGGCGTGGCGGCGGTGGCCGCCGACGCGCTGGGCCTGCGGGTCGCCGCCGTGGCCGAGGCCCAGATCGGCGTGCCGTACGCCTGGGGCGGCGGCGACCGCCTCGGCGCCGGTCTCGGCTTCTGCGACGACGAGAACGGCTACCTCGACGGCGTGTGCATGGGCGAGAAGACGGTCGGCTTCGACTGCAGCGGCCTGTCGCTGTACTGCTGGTACCGGGCCAGCCAGGGCACGGTCGAGCTGGGCCACTACACCGTCGCCCAGTTCCACCGCGGCGCCCCGGTGGAGCGGGACGCGATCGCCCCGGGCGACCTGCTGTTCTTCTCCCGCCCCGACGCACCCCTGCACCACGTCGGGATCCACGTCGGCGACGGCGCGATGATCCACGCCGAGCGCACCGGGACGCTGGTCGCGCGCGTCGAGAACGTGCTCGACGTCCCGCGATGGGCGGGCGAGTTCGCCGGTGCCCGCCGCCCCGGGCAGCCCGTCGGCTGACCGTCCGCGCCGGTCACGGACCGCTGCGCCGCTCCCCCAGCCCCCGGTGGACCCGCAGCAGCAGCGACTGCAGCACCTCCCGTTCACCCACGTCCAGCGGCGCGAGCACCTCGTCCTGCACCACCCGCGCCTGGACGTCGAGTTCGGCGAGCAGCGCCCGCCCCGCCCCGGTGACCGAGACCGAGACCCGCCGCCGGTCGGCCGGGTCCCTGGCGCGCTCGACGTACCCGGCGACCGCGAGCTGCTCGACGACCTTGGCGAGGTCGCTCGGGTCGAGACCCAGCCGCCGGACCAGGTCCCGCTGGGCCTGCGGTCCGAAGTCGGCGAGCGAGGCCAGCACCGCCATGTCCCAGAGCCGCAGGCCGCGTTCGGCCAGCCGGTCGGCGAGCCGGCCGCGCGCCGCCTTGCCGATCCGGGAGAGCAGGTAGCTGCTCAGGTCCAGCAGGGTCGGGGGGAGTTCGGGCGGCGGGTCGATCGGGGTCTCGGAGGCCATGGCGGAAGTCTAGGGTGTCTTCCTATAGTGGGTCCCGACCCACTAATTCTCGACCCACCGGTTCCGCCCACCCCTTCCCGACCCGCCATTCCCGACCCGCCATTCCCGACCCGCCATTCCCGGGCCGCCGATGCCGCGCCGCCATACCCGGGCCGCCGGTTCCGTGCCGACCCGGGACCGGATCCCAGGAGTTCGACCGTGGATGCCCTGTACCCCCGACTGCTCGTCACCCGCTTCGCCGACTGCTTCGCCTTCTACCGCGCGACACTCCCGCCGCTCACCGGCGCCACCCTGGTCAAGGGCACGCCCGAGGGCCCGTACGCCAACTGGGACGTCGCCGACCAGGCCGTCCTCGTCCTCTTCGACCGCGCCGCGATGGCCGCCACCCTCGGCACCGTCGACCTGCCCGCCCGGCACGCCGCGCCCGCCCAGGACGCCGCGATGCTGGTGTTCCGGGTGGACGACGTGGACGCCGCCCTCGATCTCTGCCTGCGCCACGGCGGCACCCCGGTCGCCGCGGCGACCGACCGCCCGGAGTGGGGCCCGAACCTCCGCAGCGCGCATCTGCGCGACCCGGACGGCCACCTGATCGAGCTGCAGTCCTACTGACACGGTTGCCGCCGACGACGGCCCGGCAGGCCCCCGCCAATCTGCCGGTGAAGCTGCCGCAGGCTCCCGCCCGGCCGCCATAACCTTCACTCGGCGCCCACCGGAACACCACACTGACGGACAATCAGGAAACGGGCGCCGCAGGCCCATCACCTTCGAGAGGACCCGAAGACCGCCCATGACCAGTCTCCGTCTACGAGCCGCAGCCCTGACGGCCGTCGCCGCGATCGGGTTCGCCACCCTGAGCGCCGGCGCCGCCCAGGCCGCCCCCGCCCGGACCTCGGCCCCGGCGGCCGCCCAGGCGGCCCCGGCCGCCACGGCAGCCGCGCTGTCCGCCCCCACGCACATCCCGATGAACAGCGTCATCTCCAGGAACCAGGCCTGGTACTCGCCCGACCACCACATCATGCTGGCCATGCAGGGCGACGGCAACGTGGTCCTCTACCGCGACACCACCCCGATCTGGGTGGCCAAGGGCGCCATACCCAACGGCAACATCCTGGCCATGCAGGGCGACGGCAACCTCGTCGTCTACGCCGCCGACAACACCCCGCTCTGGTGGAGCGGGACGGCCGGTCACCCCGGCGCCGAGCTGACCGTCTACAACGAGGGCGTCATCGCGGTCGAGCTGAACGGCACCGTCCTCTGGACCTCGGCCCCGCCCGCTCCCCACCTCCCGCCCTGCCCGGTGTGGGGCCCGCCCTACCCCGGCCAGTGGATCCCGCCGTGGTGCCCGACCTGGCCGTTCCCCAGCTAGGCCTGTCCGCCCCCGGGCGCTCGGACCCCGGGCGCTCGGACCCCGGGCGCTCGGACCCCGGGCGCTCGGACCCCGGGCGCGCAAGGCTCGCCCGCACGCCCGGGGTGAGGCGGTCCGGGTCGGTCGTCACGCCCGACCCGGACCGCCCGTCGGCCCGCCCCGTCAGCGGTGGAAGACCTGCAGCTCCCGCACCGCGTCGTTGAAGTTCGCCCCGAGAGCCGGGGCCGGCAGGTCCACGGTCTTCTCGACGTCGAGGGTGGACCAGAGGTGGGCGGCGTTGCAGTTGTCGTAGCCCTTCATCGAGGACACGTTGAGCGCCACGTCGAAGTAATTCACCAGGTGGTAGCCGGTGGCGTCGCAGCCGCCCGCGTCCCCGTAGAAGGCGTAGATGACGCCGCCGCCGTAGCCGACGTCCTTGAACTCCTCCAGCAGGAGCGTGCGGTCGGCCGGCTGCTCCGCCGTACGGGTGCGGCCGTCGGCCAGGGCGAGCGCGTCGGCCAGGGAGTCCGGCGAACAGGAACGCCCGAGGAGCGGCGAGCCGCCGCCCGCGCCCGGCGCGTGCCCGACCACGGCGGCGCAGTACCGGACGTCGGGCACGGGCAGCGGTCGGAGCCGGGTCGCGTCGGCCGGGGCGGCCGCGACCGCCCCGGCAAGGGCCAGACAGCCGGCGAGGACGGGGGCGACGAGTCTTCGGGGGGTGCGCATCGGGAACCTCCGGGACGGGTGGGGCCAGCGGCGGCCGTGGACTCGGCCACCGCGCCCATTCGACGGGCGGCCGGCGTCCACGGCCCGGCCGACACACCGCTCACCGCACTGGTCCTCCGGATGCCACCGCCTGCGCGACGGCCCGCTCACCCCGCGGCGCCGTCCTCCCACAGCTCGGCGCCGCACCCGGCCACCCGTGCGCCGATCCGCGCCCACGCCTCCTCGGCCGGCAGCGGCTCCAGCCTCCGGCCGTTCCGCAGACGCAGCGCGACCCGGTCGTCCCCGGCCTCCCTGGCGCCGATCACCGCCTGGTACGGCACCAGCCGCGCCTCCCGGATCCGGGCACCGAGGGTGCCGCGCTCGGGCCCGGCGACCTCGGCGCGCAGACCGAGGTCGAGGCAGCGCTGCCGGAGCCATTCGGCCTGCGGCAGTTCGGCGTCGGAGACCGGCAGCAGCACCACCTGGACGGGCGCGAGCCAGGCCGGGAACGCGCCGCCGTACAGCTCGATCAGGTGGGCGACCACGCGCTCGACGCTGCCGATCACGCTGCGGTGGACCATCACCGGACGGTGCCTGGCGCCGCCCGGGCCGATGTAGTGCAGGTCGAACCGCTCGGGCTGGTGGAAGTCGACCTGGACGGTGGAGAGGGTGAACTCGCGTCCGGCGCCGTCGGCGATCTGCACGTCGATCTTGGGCCCGTAGAACGCGGCCTCGCCCTCCGCCGCCTCGAACGGCACCCCGGAGCGTTCCAGCACGTCGGTGAGCAGCGCGGTGGCGCGTTCCCAGAGTGCCGGATCCGCCACGTACTTGCCGCCCGCGCCGGGCAGCGAGAGGCGGTACCGGACCGGGACGATGCCGAGCGCGGCGTGCGCCTCGCGGATCAGCTCCAGTGCGGCGACGGCCTCGTCGGCGGCCTGCTCCGCGGTGCAGAACACGTGGGCGTCGTTCAGCTGGATCGCCCGGACCCTGGTCAGCCCGCCCAGCACCCCGGACGGCTCGGAGCGGTACATGCCGCCCAGTTCGGCCATCCGCAGCGGGAGTTCCCGGTAGCTGTGGGAGCGGGAACGGAAGATCAGCGCATGGTGCGGGCAGAGGCTGGGCCGCAGCACCACCTCTTCCGAGCCGAGGGCCATGGGCGGAAACATGTCCTCGCGGTAGTGCGCCCAGTGGCCGGAGATCTCGTACAGCTCGCGTTTGCCGAGCACCGGTGAGTAGACGTGGCGGTAGCCGGCCCGGCGCTCGCGGCCGCGGATGAACTCCTCCAGGGTGTGCCGGACGGCCGCGCCGTCGGGCAGCCAGTAAGGAAGGCCGGAGCCCATCAGCGGGTCGGTGTCGAACAGGTCGAGTTCACGGCCCAGCTTGCGGTGGTCGTGCGCGGTGCGGCTCTGCGCGGGACGGTCGTGCGCGGTGCGGCTCTGCGCGGGACGGTCGTGCGCGGTGCGGCTCTGCGCGGTGCGGTCGGGCTCGCGGTGGCCGTGCTGCGGGTTCACGTTCACGGTGGTGGTCTCCACTCTGGTGCTGCGGGCGAGTGGAGCCGGGAACGACGAAGCCCCGGGGCACTCGCCCCGGGGCTTCGGACTAGGTCAGCAGTCAGCGCGCCGGGACTCTTTCCGGCGTCGTCGTGGCGAGTGCAGCGCGCTTCATGTGATCAACCGTAGCAGGTCGACCGGCCGGCGCGGGGCCCCTCCGAACGGCTTCCGACGGACGGCCCCGGCCCGGACGGCGCCCGTACGCAGCGACGTCAGCGCCGTGCATCGCCCGTACGAAGCAACGTCAGCGCCGTGCGTCGCCCGTACGAAGCAACGTCAGTACAGGACCACGCAGTCGCGCGCACCGAGCGCGTCCAGCAGTCGGGCCGACGGCCGGACGTCGTTCCACCGCAGGTCCAGCTTCTCCAGGGCCGGCAGCGCACCCGGTTCGCCGAGCCAGCGCGGCAGTTCGGTGATCCGGTTGCCGCGCAGGTCGAGGCGGCGCAGCCGCGGCAGTCCGGCGAGCACGGCCGGGACGGCGGTGAGGGAGTTGTCCCTGAGTTCCAGCTCGCGCAGTTCGGTGAGCCCCGCCACGGAGTCCGGCAGATCGCTCAACTCGTTTCCCTGAAGCAAGAGTTCGCGGATCGCTCCGAGCTTGCCGATCTCCTCGGGTAGCGCGCCGAGCCGGTTGTGCTGCGCCCGGAGTTCGACCAGGGATGCCATCTCGCCGATGGTGGCGGGGAGTTCGGTGAGCCGGTTCTCGCCGACGTTGAGGTAGCGCAGCGCGGTGAGCCGTCCGAGGGTGTCCGGCAGGGCGGTCAGCGCGTTGTCGTGCAGGTAGAGGAAGTCGCCCAGCCCGGTGAGGGCGCCCAGTTCGGCGGGCACCTCGGCGAGCTTGTTGTGCCCGAGGTCGAGGGTGCGCAGCCCGGTCAACCGTCCGATCTCCGGCGGGAGTTCGGCGATCCCGGTGTCGGCGAGGATGAGCACCGTCAGGTCGGTGCGGTCCCACACCCCGGCCGGCACTTCGCCGAGCGGCTGCCGCCAGAGGTTCAACGTCACGTCCGTCACTGCGGCACTCCTCGGGTCTGCGGAAGCCGGAGGGTGCCGTCCACGACGCGGTGGAGCGGGGCCTCCGGGAACCCGGCGAGGTTATCGCGGCGCGGACCGCCGGTGGCAGCCGACCCGGACGCGCGGCCACTCCGGCCCGTCCGCGCATCGAGGATTCCCTCTCGGATTCCCGTATGGGGCTCCTCGTGGAGGGCTCGCCGTCGAGCACTCGCGTCGAGGACTCCCCCAGGCGGACGGGCCGGAGCGGTGACACGCCCCCGCGGGGTCAGTGAGGTACCCCGCCGGGGCCGTCGGCGCACCCGGATGGCGTCACCGGGTGCCGCAGAAGGCCTGCTCCAGGAAGCCGGCCTCCGCCACCGCCTGCGCCTGGAGCTGCGTGCCGTCGCCGCGCGGGGTGACGGACAGCGCGACCTGCCGGCTCCCCGAGTTCCACAGCTGCGAGCTGTAGCCGGGTACCCCGCCGTCGTGCCCCCAGACCGCCCCGCAGGAGAGCTGCCACCGGGCCAGTCCGAGCCCGTAGCTCAGGCCCGTGGGATGACCGTCGGCCTCGATCGGGACGGTCGTGGTCATCTCCTTCATCAGCTGCGGCGGGAGCAGCCGGCCACCGGTCAGGGCCTGCTCGAAGCGGCCCAGGTCGCTCAGGGTGGAGATCAGTTCGCCCGCCGAGTTCGCCCAGGAGACGCTCGCCACGGTGACGTCCCGGTCGCTGCGGTCCGCCGGGCCGGGGCCCTCGGGGAGCGTGAGGTAGCCGTGCGCGTGCGGGCCCCGGATGTCGGTCGCCGTCCCCGGGAAGTACGTCCCGGTCAGCCCGAGCGGGCGCAGGATGCGTGCGGTGATCTCCTGCGCGTAGCCGTGCCCGGTGACCCGCTCGATGATCATGCCGAGCAGGGTGTAGTTGACGTTGGAGTAGCCGAAGCGGGCGCCCGGAGGGAAGGCGGGTGCGTGCGCGACCGAGGCCGCGACCACCTGGGCCGGGGTGATCGTCCTGGTCAGACCGCCCTGGTCCAGCCAGTTCCGGAGCACCGCCGGGTCGCCCAGGTCGGGGAAGACGCCGCCCTTCTCGTTGGTCGCGTCCCAGAGGCCGGAGGTGTGGTCGAGCAACTGGCGCACGCTGACGTCCGCGCCGTTCGGGAGCAGTCCCGGCAGGTGGCGCTCCACCGGGTCGTCCAGGCCGATCCGGCCATCCCCCACCAGCTGGAGCACGGTGGTGGCGGTGAACACCTTGGTGATGCTGCCGGCCCGGAACCGCCCGTCCGTCCGGACCGGCGCGCCGGTGGCCAGGTCGGAGACGCCGGATCCGCCGCGCCAGACCCCGTTCCGGTCCCTGACCTCGGCGATCGCCGAGACGGCGCCGGCCCCGGTCACCGCCCGCAGCGCCGCTGTCCGGCGGCCGGCGGTCTCCTGCTGTCCGGCGGCGCCCTGTCCGCCGTCCACCTCGGCGGCACCCGCCGAGGCGACCGGCGCGGCCAGTGCCAGACAGACCGCCACCACCAGCGCGGACCCCGCGCGGCGCGCCGTACGGCCCGCACCCCGCCGCGCGCGCCCCGCGCCCCGTTCCGTACGCCCCCCACCCTGCTCCATGTGTCCCCACCCTCAGCGCGGCGAGCACTCCCTCGCCCTCGAAGCCCAGCTTCGCCGCCGCCCTGACGGTCGGTCATCCACCGCCGGGAGGAACCGTCCGTCCACCCCCCAAAGGAGGGCCTACGCCGAAAGGCGGAGAACCCTCCTCGAACCGCTGCGGCTCGGGCCCGTCCCGCCCGGAACCCTCCGGCTCGGGCCCGTCCCGCCCGGAACCCTCCGGCTCGTACCGCTACCGCGCCGGCGCCGGACGGACGGGGTGCTTGCTCATGATGGACACCCGGTTGAAGGCGTTGATGGTGATCGCGACCCACACCACCGCGGAGATCTCCGCCTCGCCCAGCACCTCGCGTGCAGCGGCGTAGGCCGCCGCCTGGAGGGCCGCGTCCGCCGGGTCGGTGGTCGCCTCGGCCAGCGCAAGGGCGGCGCGCTCCCGCGCGTCGAACACCTCGGTGTCGCGCCACGCCGGGAGCACGCCCAGCCGCTGGGTCGTCTCGCCCTCGCGCAGCGCGGCCCTGGTGTGGACGTTCAGGCAGTAGGCGCAGCCGTTGATCTGCGACACCCGGAGGTTGACGAGCTCGACCAGCCGACGGTCCAGGCCGGCTTCCGCGGCCACCTCGCGGGTCGCCTCGGCGGCCGCGACCAGTGCCTTGTAGGCCTGGGGGCTTTGCTTGTCGATGAACACCCGCCGGTCCGTCGGGACCACCGTCACATCACTCACCTGGACTCCTTAGGCTTGATCGCTGTCGCCCGTCACTCTGCCATGCCATGATAGTTGAATATAGAACTATCATGCCCGCAGAACCACCGCACGACCCCGCACCTGGGAGGGACCCCGACCGTGAGCACCACCGAGACCGACCTCGTCGAGCCGCACGCCGCCGACCCGCGCGTGGAGGTCCTGTCCCCGCGGGACGTCCCCCTCGGCGGCCCGCGCGCCATGACCGTACGCCGGACCCTGCCGCAGCGCTCCCGCACCCTGATCGGCGCCTGGTGCTTCGTGGACCACTACGGCCCCGACGACGTCGCCGACACCGGCGGCATGGACGTCGCCCCGCACCCGCACACCGGGCTGCAGACCGTCAGCTGGCTGTTCACCGGCGAGATCGAACACCGGGACAGCCTCGGCGTCCACGCCTACGTCCGCCCCGGCGAGGTCAACCTGATGACCTCCGGCCACGGCATCGCCCACTCCGAGGTCTCCACCCCGGCCACCACCACCCTGCACGGCGTCCAGCTGTGGGTCGCCCTGCCCGAGGAACACCGGCACACCGGCCGCGACTTCCACCACCACGCCCCGACCCCGGTGCGGCTCGACGGCGGCGAGGCCCGGGTCTTCCTCGGCACCCTGGCCGGCGACACCTCCCCCGTCCCCACCTTCAGCCCGCTGCTCGGCGCCGAGATCACCCTGCGCCCGCACGCCACCGTCACCCTCGCCGTCGACCCCGCCTTCGAACACGGCCTCCTGGTCGACCGCGGCGAGGTCCGCTTCGCCGGCACCCCGCTCCACCCCAACGACCTCGGCTACCTGGCCCCCGGCGCCACCACCGTCACCCTCACCAACACCGGCGACACCGACGCCCGGACCGTCCTCCTCGGCGGCACACCCTTCCAGGAGGAGATCGTCATGTGGTGGAACTTCATCGGGCGGTCCCACGAAGACATCACCCGAGCCCGCGAGGACTGGATGAGCTCCGCGAACCCCGACCGCTTCGGCGCCGTCGAGGGCTACCCGGGAGACCGCCTGCCCGCCCCGGAACTCCCGGGAATCCCCCTCAAGCCCCGCGGACGCACCCGCTGACCTGCGCGTTACGCAATCGGGGGTGCGGCGACCAGGTCCGCCGCACCCCCGAGGCGGAGCCCCCCTGCGCTCAGCCCAAAGTCCCCCTGTCGGCACTCGCTTCCGCACTCGACGTATGACACCGTTCGACCATCCCCGACAGCGTCTGACAGAACCAATGCTGACCCAATGCCGAGTTTGCTGACGATCCATCAGAACCGACCGCGGCACTCACGGAGCCCGGGCAGTCATCGCCGGGTGCCGCCGCGAGAACCGGCGGATGCCCGGCACGGCCCCCTTGCCGGCTGCCGAAGGACGGTCACCACCGGAGCGGCGCGGGCCGGAGAAGACAGCCACCATGCCGTCCGCTGCCCTCACCGGCGATCCTGCTTCAAGCCAGTTATTAGATCCGAGCCCTGCGAGATCTTCCGAGCCGCCCCTGCCGGCAAGAGCCCACCGTACGACCCCGCCCCGGCGCTAGGGTGACCTCATGGCGGACGCCCCGACGACAGCAGCACCCTCGGTCGAGGCGCTGGACGCCCTCGTCGAGCGCGCCTGCGAACCGCCGACCGGCACGTCCCGGGCGAAGCAACTGCGCTGGGTCGCCGGCGAACTGCGCACCGCCCTGGAGCGCGGCGCGATCGTGCCCACGGCCGCCGGCTCACTCGCCCTTCTCTTCGCGCCGAACACCCTCGCCGACTACCTCACCGCCGCTGAGCGGGGCCTGCTGCGGCGCAAGCCCGCCGCGCGACCGGGCCAAGCCTCACCCGCGTCCATGCGCGTCCGGGAGGACTGCCTCCGCATCCTCGGCGCCCGGGCCGGCATCACCGTCACGCTCCCGGACCGCGACCCGCCGCGGGTCGAGCTCCGGCCCGTGGTCGCCGCCCGCCCGCGCAGCATCCTGCTCGGCCACCTGGAACACTCGGCCCGCCCCGGCCGGTCCGAATCCCGCAGCCGGATCCTCGCGATCATCGGCACCGTGCTGGACACCGGCTGCCGCGCCGGCGAACTCTGCGCCCTGCGCACGGACGACGTCGACCTGCACCGCGGCACGATCCGCCTCACCCGCCTCCCCCAGCACCGCAACCCGCACACCACACCCGCCACCGTGACGGTCGGCCTGTCCGGCCCCACGCGGGCCGCGATGCGCCACTGGCTCACTGTCCGCAGCCGCCTCGTCGCACGCGACACCACCCAACCCGTCGGCCCGGGCAACGAGACCACCGACGCCCTGTGGGTGAGCATCGCCCCCAGCGGCCACCCCCGCCCCGGCCTGCCCCTGCACTTCCGCGGCCTGGCCCGCGCCTACGGCCGCGCAATCGACGACCTCAACACCGAGATGGCCGCAGAACCCGGCTGGCACCCCCTGCCCCGACGCATGGAACAGCTACGCCGCGCCATCGAGCTCGAACCGGCCGGCCCCAACGGTACGACTCCCCTCCTCCGCACCCGCGCGCCTGCAGGCAACCCCGAAGCAGCGGCACCGGACATTCGGATCGGACCAATGAACCGGCCCTATCCCGTAATGCGGGTGGGAACCACGGTTTCCGCGGCACCTGCGCAGAACCGGTGAGCCAGTTGGTCTCCTGCCTTGGTACGGGCACGACGCCCGGCACGAGGGCGCCGGACTTCTCGGCCAGGTAGGCGAGCGGATCGCCGAGCCCGCACGCACCATGGTGAGCAGCGAGGCTGGGACGGTGGCCCGGCGCTGGACCGAGCCGGGTCCGGCGTCGGCGGCAGGGCCGCGCGGTCGGCAGGCTACCGATCAGACCGTCGAAGCCTCCAGCCGTTCGAACCGGCTACCGGCGAGGACAGCTTCGCCAACCACCCCGCGCGCATTGTGTCCGAGGCCTTCCTCACCGCGTGGAGCCGACAGAAACTCGGCAGAATTCCGACGCAAGATGGACTCACTCCAGGCCGCCGCGACCGGACTGATCACGTTGCAAGCCCTCCAGGGCTGATCACGACCCGAGGGTAAAGCCCCAGGTCAAGCTCCACCAACCTGCCACCATCGCCCACATCAGCTGTCCGCGCGGGCGCCCCGACGCCGACTGTGCCCTTCAGGCCGCCGGGCGGGTCGTCGCAGGGGCCGTATCCACCGCTCACAGCGAGCTGCTGGAGGCGGCAGGGCGTCCGGGCGACGGCATCCATCATCGACCCCAGCAGGCCGGGTCGAAGCCGCACGAGCCCGCTCGGCGGGCGCTCCCTCACCGACCGTGGCCTGCCGGACCAGGGACCGGGATCGGGCGGGCGACGGACGGCGGGCGTCGGGCAGTAACCAGCAAGCAGCGGAGCAGACTTGTCCGCTGCCCTCCCCGCACCAGGCCCGGCCCGCTAGGGTCTATCCGACTTCCCGTCACATGCCGGGTGGGCATACCGAGCAGGGGCAGGTGCCTCGTGAGCGACGCCGACCGCAACTCCGACGACTCGCAGCCGCTGTACGTCCAGAACGTGATCGCCGTCAGCGGCTTCGCGTTCGGCACGATCGGGGCCGACATCCACGTTCACGGCGCCAGCGGGCTCCCGCTCTACCTCCTCGGCGCCTGGCAGGACACGGCGGACACCGACCGGGACTGGCTCCGCAAGCTGCCCAGCCGGATGCTCAACGCCCGCCGCGCCGTGGTGCCGTTCACCGGCCGACACGAGGAGCTCGACGAGCTGCGGGAGTGGCGGGACGGCGGTGGGCGGCTCAGCGTCCGGTGGCTGTACGGGCCGGGCGGTCAGGGCAAGAGCCGGCTCGCCGCGCGGTTCGCGGACGAGTCCGCCGAGGCCGGCTGGAAGGTCGCCGTCGCCGTCCACGGCCCCGATGCCGACCCGATCGAGCCCGGAAGTCAGGACCTGCGGCCCGACGGAACGGCCGGCCTCCTGCTGATCGTCGACTACGCCGACCGGTGGCTCACCACCAACCTGACCTGGCTGCTGAAGAACGCCCTGCTGCACCGGACCGGCGTGGCCACCCGGGTGCTGATGCTGGGACGCACGATGAACGAACTGCCGCAGCTCCGCGGCATCCTGGACACCTACCAGGCCGACGTCTCCGTCCAGCCCCTGGAGTCCCTGCCACCCGGCGGGGAGGCACGCGACGCGATGTTCACCGCCGCCCGCGACGCCTTCGCCGGCATCTACCGGTTCCGCGACACGACCGCGATTCAGCCGCCCCCGACGCTGGAGGGAGCGGAGTTCGGGCTGACCCTGGCCGTCCACATGGCCGCCCTGGTCGCCGTCGACGTCCACGCGGCGGGCGCGGGGTTAGCGGCCGACTCCAGCTGCGGCTCCGAGGGCGAAACGGCGGCGGAACCCACACCGCGCGCCGAGGTGCCGACCGACCGACCGGGCCTGACCATGTACCTCCTCGACCGCGAGCGGCTGCACTGGGCGCGGCTGTACGGCGACGGTGCCAACGCCGGTCAGGACGGGAACGGCTTCCGAACGCCGCCCGAGATCATGAACCGGACCGTGTACGCCGCCGTCCTCACCGGAACGCTCTCCCGCGGCGCCGGCAGGACGGTCCTCGGCCGGCTCCGGGTGCCCGACGCCCCCGAGGCGCTGGACGACCACAGGTCCTGCTACCCGCCGGCCGAAACCGGTGCCGACCTGGTCCTGGAGCCTCTCTACCCGGACCGCCTCGCCGAGGACTTCCTCGCCCTGACCATGCCGGGCCACCGGTTCGCCTACCCGGACCAGCCGTGGGCGGCCGCCGCCGCCTCAGCCCTGCTCGAACGTTCCGACGACGGGCCCGGCGCCGAGCGCGTCCCCGCGCCCTGGACCGCCCGCGCGGTCACCTTCCTTCTGTCCGCCGCCCAGCACTGGAACCACCTCGGCCCGCAGTACGTGCACCGACTGCTGCTGACGGACCCCCGGCTGGCGGTCGACGCCGGGAGCGCAGCCCTCACCATCCTCGCCGGCCTGCCCGACATCGTCCCCGTCCTCGAAGCCGTGGAGGCTCATTTCCCGGAGGGGCAGCACACCGACCTGGACCCCGGCATGGCCGCGGTGACCGCGATCCTGACCACTCACCGCCTCGGCCTCACCCGGGACCCGGCCGAACGCTCGCTCCTCTACGCCGCCCTGGCGACCCGCCAGTCCCACGCCGGCCTCGACCGCGAGGCGCTCGACACCAGTGAGCGGGCGGTCGAGTGTGTGCGCGGCCCGGCCGCCGAGGACCCCGCGCGGCACCTGCCCAACCTGTCCGGCGCCCTGGCCAACCTCGGTGTCTGCCTGTCAGCGATGAGACGGCTCCCCGAGTCGCTGGCCGTCACCGAGGAGGCCGTACGCCTGGCCCGCCGCCACGCCGCCGAGTACCCCGACGCGCCACCGGCCAACCTGGCCCGCCCCCTGAGCAACCTGGTCCATCAGCTCCTGGAGGCGGACCGCCTTCAGGAGGCCGTGGATGCCGCCCTGGAAGCGGCGCACCTGTACGGCGAGCTGTCTGACGTAGACCCCGACGGCTACCGGCCCGACCTGGCCCGCGCCCTGGTCAACGCCGGGATCGCGCTGTTCCAGCTGGGGCGCCGGGCCTTCGCCGTCGAGGTCGGGCTCGCCGCGCTCACCGTCTTCCGGGAGCTGGCCGCCGCCGATCCCGACCGGTACGAACCCAGGTACGCGACCTCACTGACCACCGTCGCCAACCACCTGTGGGGCATGGGACGCAGTGAGGAGGCCTGCGACGCCGCCACCATGGCTGTGGACATCCGCCGTCGGCTGGCCACCGTCAACCCGGACGCCTTCCGGGCTGCCCTCGCCCGGTCACTGATCGGCCTCGGCGTCTACCAGTGGGCGGCGGGCCGCGCCGCCGAGGCGCTGGAGACCAGCCAAGAGGCCGTGGCCCAATGGCGCGAACTGACCGCAGTCAACCCCGTCCTGCACGAGGAGTTCCTGGCCGGCGCTTTGTCCAACCTCGGCAACCGCCTCGCCGCCCTCGACCGGCCGGTGGCGGCGCTGGCGGCCACCGACGAGGCCGTGGACATCTACCGCAGGCAGGCCGCGAGCGGCAAGGACGTCGACCGGGACAGCGTGGGCCAGGCGTTGAACAACCTCGGCAACCGGCTCGCCACGGTGGGCCGCACGGAGGACGCCCTGAGGATGTCCGACGCCGCCGTGGGCATCTACCGCGCCCTGGCCGACGAGCACCCGTCGGCGTACCGGCCTGCGCTGGCCCGCGCACTCGCGAACCACGCCATCCACTGGGCCCAGACCGGCTTCGTCCGCAAGGGGTTGGCGATGACCGAGGAGGCCATCGAGATCATGCAGGAGTCGGCCCTGGCAAACCCCGGGGCGTTCACGGCCGACCTGAGGCGCTTCGAGGCCCTCCGGGACATGCTGCGCGCGGAGCTCGCCGGCTGACCGGACCGGACGTCAGCCAGTGACTCCCTCCGGGCTGCTGCCGCCCTGCCCCTTGCCCTCGTGGTAGATCAGGTTCCCGTCCTGGACACCGAAGGCTCGTCCGTTGCCGTGGGCGACGTTGGTCTGCTTGTAGACCCGGGTCCGCGCCTCAGCGGGCAGCGACGGAGTCAGCACGTCGTCCAGTACCCGCTCCAGCTCCCCGGCGAGTTCGGGCTGTCGGCGTAGAAGCTCGGACAGCCGCTGCTGCCAGTCCGCGGCGAGCGCCTCCCGCAGGGGCTCGTCATCCTGCTCCTCGGCCACCAGCACCTCCCGGCGCAGCTCGGCCAGGTCCTCGCCGACCAGCTCCGCACGGTCCGGACGGAACCGACGCCAGACGGCGACCACCCCGTCCCGCGCGTGCTCCCAGGCGTCGGTGGCCATCGCTCCGACGAGTGACGAACCCGCGAGGGCCGCGAGCGCGGCTGGATCCATGGAAACCCCTCCTCCCGCTCCGTCGAACCGAACGCCTTCGGTGAACCGCCGGAGCACTCCCTGGTGTGGCGTACCGCCCAGGGCGTTCCTGCCCCTCGCCGCGCGACCGGTAAACCCATCGGACCGGGCCGCGACTCGGCGCGCTGCCGTGGCGATGAAGCGTCACAGGGCGCCTGGCCGGGCGGGACCCAGGTCGACCCTCCGCCCGGGCGGAGGGCCGGCGCCGGACTGGGTGACCGCTCCCGGCGTCCGCCGCTGGCTTCTTCGGCGGGGTGCTGACCCGGCCGGGGAAGTCGCGGGCCAGGCCGGCATAGCCGGAATCGACTTCGGCTTTCACGTTCGGGTGCAGCCGCAACTGCTCCTCGATGCCCTCGGTGCGTACTGCGGTGACATCGTGCATCCGGCCCGGGCGGATCGCCCCGAGCCACAGCTCCCGACCCTGTTCGTCGCTGATCATTGTGGCTTTCTCGGTGTTCTGCTTCTTCTTGCCCGACACGAACGCCTTACGGCCCGGCCGCCCCGCCTTCGGGCGGCGTACCTGCACCTCGGTACCATCGATCCGCAGCGTGATCCCCTCGGCCTGGGCATGGGCGAACACGTCCGCAAGGGTCCTGAGCCTGATCCCGGGCCGATCCGGCACCGCGAAACCGCGAGCGGCCAGCAACGGGCGCACCTCGTCGACCGCCCGGTCGATCGTGGAGGGCGAGACTCCGAACAGCGCCGCGAGCACCCTGTGCGACAGCGCCCAGCGCAACACCACCAAGGTCACCAACACCCGGTCCACGAAGACCAGCTGGTGATCCGGCCGAGCCCCGGCTGCCCGCAATCGGCCATGGCCACGCCGTTTGGCCAGCTCAGAGTCGCGGGCTGCGGTCCACGGCCCGGCCAACTCGGTGATCAGCGCACCCAGGTGTTCCTTCGAGATCCCGCACAGGCAGAATCAGAGCAGGCCGCGCGGGCCCGACTCGACTTCACACTCCAGATGATCCCGCGCGGCTCTTTGCCTCCGGCACCAGGGCGACTGCCCTAGCCTGACCACCGATGCCCCCGATCATTCAGGCCCGGGCCGGTGCGCCCATTCCTGGTCGAGGATGCTGAAGACTTCGGAGTCACGCCAGCCGTCCCGGATCAGCGCGGTGTGCCGGTGTCGGCCCTCGTGGGTCATGCCGATCTTGCCCAGCACCCGGGCCGATGCGACGTTGCGAGGATCGCAGGTCGCATGGATCCGGTGCAGTCCCATCAGCCCAAACCCTCTGCCGAGAAGTTCCCGGCCGATGGCTGTGCCCACGCCTCGACCCCACACCCGAGGATGCACGAGATAGGAGATCTCGCCCTGACGGTGGGCCAGACTACGAACCTTCAGCTCGCCCATACCGACGAGTTCACCGTCGAGGCAGGCCGCATACACGAATCTCACCTGTGGGGACCGCAGCCGGGCATCCACCGCGCTTTGGACGAAGTCCCGCGTCTGTTCCTCGGTGTTCGGCCCCCACGCCTGGTAGCGGCAAGCCTCCGGCAGGCTGGCGAAGGCATGTACAGCGTGGCAGTCACCGACAACGAGCTCGCGCATAGTCACCGAGGTTTTGATCACGAGCCGATCCTGTCAGGCCAGCATCGCCAATTACCAGCACCAAGTCGCGGGGCCCCCGCACGATCAAGACCGCACATTATCGTGCGGCAACTCGTTAACCCGGGGGTGCTGCCGGGTCCGTCGGCTCACTGATCCACGGTGCTCAGCCGACCGGTCCCGTCATCACGTGCGACCCGACCGCCGGTTCGAGGAGCGACAAGGTTCGCTGCCGGGTATCGAGGCCGACGCGGATCCCGAAGGGCGCACATCCGATTCCGGGACCCGGGCTTCATGAGGACGAGCCATCTGACGCGTCGAGCCATCCCGGTCATGTCATGTACAAGACGTCATGGTGCTTGTTCTCGGTCAGGAATCGGGCGGGAACCAGGGCAGGTCCCGGTACCGGCAGGCGATCCGGTCCGGACAGCCGGAGAATGCTGAATGCAGGGGCCGGCTGTCGGGTGGGCCGGCGGGTCGGCGCAAGGCAGGTGGATGGGAAGGGGTGTGAGCCGGTGCAGCTGGTTGCGGCTGAGGACTGGGCGACCGCCTGGGCCCGGTGGGCCAGGGAGCTTCCGACCGGGCGGATCGCGGCCGGGCTGCTGGTCGATCTCGTCGCCGATCCGAGACAGCACCTCGCCCGGACAGCGACGTTTCCGGTGACGGCCGCGGCCGTGGCCCTGCGCATCGAACCGGGTCTCCTGCGGGAGGCGCTCCGCGACCTGGCCGACGCGGGCCTGCTCACCCTGACCTGCCACGAAGCCGCAGAGCCCGGGAGCGAGGTCGCCGTGGTGACCCTCACCCCGCCGGCGTCGCACCGCAAACCGATAGGCCCGCGCCGTGCCGGCTGGTGAACCGAAACACGAACTGCCCGGGCGGCGGCGACTGCCCGACCCCGCGCCCGGCCACCCCGGATCGGGTGCGGTGACCACGACCTGGGTTTCGCCGGAGGACGAGGAGGCGATGAGGCTGGTTGCCGCCCGGCTCAAGCCCGCCCGCCCCGAGGCCGACCCGGCCACCGTGGACGCTCTCGTCGTGGGTGCCTACGACGAACTACGCGACGCCAGGGTCCGGACGTTCGTCCCGATCCTGACGGAGCGACGCGCCGGGGCCCTGCTCGCGATGCCACCATCGGACAGCCGCCCCTCCCCGGAGGGCTGACCGGCTGCGCACTTCGGGCGGGCGTACTGGTCCCTGGGATTCCGGGCCCCGCACCGCGCACACCCACACCGGGCCCGGCCGAGGCGAGCGGGATGAGGCTGCGATCCCTCGGCCCCCGCCTGCACGGGCCGAGCGGAGTTCAGAGCGTCTGGACCAGTCCGCCGTCGATGACGAAGTCGCTCCCGGTGACGTTTCCGGCCCGGTCGCCGGCCAGCAACACAACGAGGTCGGCGACCTCCTGCGGGCTGCTGAAACGACCGGTCGCCGACTGCGCGACGGCGCTGCGGGCGATCTCCGCCGGATCTCCGCCCCCCGCCTCGGCCAGCGTCGCGGCGACACCGTCGTCACCGAGCCACAGTGCTGTGGAGACCGGCCCGGGGCTGACCGTGTTCACCCGCACACCGTGCGGCCCGACCTCCTTGGAGAGGGCCTTGCAGAAGTTGGAGAGCGCCGCCTTGGCCGCGCAGTAGTCGATGACCATCGGGTCGGGCAGGAACGCGTTGACCGAACTCACGGTCACGATCGAGGAGTTGCCACGCTCGATCAGATGGGGCAGGGCCGCTCGGGTGGTCCGGACGGCGGAGAGAAAGTTGATCGTCAGCCCGTGGAGCCAGTCGTCGTCGGTGACCGACAGGAAGCCGGTCGGCCGCGGGCGCACCGCGCCGACGTTGTTGACCAGGATGTCCAGTCCGCCGAACCGGGAGACCGCTTCGGCGACTGCGGCTGCGGGGCCGTCCGCCGTGGTGAGATCGGCCGACACCGGGTGCACCTGCGGGGCGAGGTCGGCCGGCGGACCGGTGGTGCCGCGCGCCACCGCGACCACGTGTGCGCCTTCGGCGGCGAGCGCCCGCGTCACGGCGAGTCCGATCCCCTTGCTGGCCCCGGTGACGAGGGCGGCCTTGCCCGCGAGGTGCAGGTCCATGGGCGACTCCTCGGGTGCGGGGCGCGGCCGCAGCACGACGGTGCTGCGCCGGAACGGCGATGCGGGTGCCCGGTGCCGCGGTCAGGATCGCTCGACGGCGGCTTTGATCCGGAGGCCGAAGCCGGGGGCGTCCTTGCGGGCCGCGTGCAGGGCCGGGCCGAGCAGGATCTTGCCGAGGCCGTGCCCTTCGAGCACGTTGAAGATCCGGACGCGGGTCCGGCCGTCCGGCAGTGGTTCGAGGTCGTAGCCACCCTCGGCGGTGATCAGGTTCTTGCTCTGCTCGCTCCACCGGACGCTGCGCGGCGCCTCCACGCCGGTGATGCGGAACTCGCGGGAGGACTTCATCCCGGCGTCCTTCACGGTGCTGCGGAAGACCGTTCCGACGGTGGTCGGGCCCTCCGGAGTCTTCGTGATCTCCAGGACCCGGGGGCTGAAGTCGGGGTCGTGGCGGCCGTCGGCGAGGTACGCGAAGACCTCCTCCACCGGGCGGTCGACCTCGACGCTCGCCTCGAACTGTCCGGACATGTCGGCTCCTCGCGGTGGGCCCGGCAGGCGCTTCACAGCCAGGATTCCAGAGAGTCCCGACTCACGCCTCCCGGCTGCGGGGGAGCGGGAGGGCGATCGGTCCGAAGCACCCCACCGACCACCTCTCCGACCACATCGGCGCCTGGGGCTCGGCGCCTGGGCCCGGTTTCCGGGACACCGACCCGGGTAGAGCCCTGCCCCTCGGGAGTGGATCATCGGCGGGCGTCGTTCACCGCGTCGCGTGCCTGGTCGAGGTCGACGACCTCGCCGTTGGGCCCGGTCGGGTGCAGGTCGCCGCCGGGCAGGGTCGGTTGCGAGCTTGCCGTCGCGGATGGGGTGCGATCTGCGGGATTTGCTCCCTCGTGGTGACCAGCCGGACTGCGAACACGACGGTGTCAGCGCCCTCGATCGCGTCCTGCCCGGAGGCGGCGTGTGCGAGCGGCCCGGGCCCGTCCGTGAGTTCCTCCGAGGGCGAGGTGACGTCGGGTCAGAGTTCGGAGTGGTTCCAGTCGCCCGTGGAGCTGACCTGGCTGGTGGTGCCGATCAGCATCGCCATCCAGCGCTGGACGTCGCCGTAGCTGTAGAACGTGCCGACGCCGGTGACGTTGACGGGCGGGGTGCTGGGGTTGTTGGTGACGTCGTAGGCGTATTGGGAGATCTGGTCCCAGGAGTTCTCCAGGTACTGCTGCGTCAGGGGCAGCCCGTTGTAGAACGGCGTGTTGCCGCCCTGGATGTCGCGGGTCACGCCGTAGACGTCCCAGAAGCGCGCGGCCTCGGAGGTGAACTGGATCATGAACATCAGTGACCTGGCGACGTTCTGCTGGTTGGCGCCGTAGGGGTAGCCGGTGGTCGCGAGATTGTCGATCGAGCCCATGAGGTCGTACCAGCCGATGGGCATCGACTCCCGCCCCCGGCCCGCGGCCTGCCGCATCGCGTTGTCGGCACGAACCTTCGGCCGCGCGGAGCGCATCGGGGATCCGTGGATCTCGCGGGACCGGGAAGGCCACCTGGCCACCGCTCCCACCCCGCGCCGTTCGCAGGTCGCCCGTCGCCCGTCGCCCGTCGCCCGTCGCCCGTCGCCCGTCGCCCGTGCGGTCGTTCCGGGCTTCCAGGCGTTCACACCGCCAGAAGGTCGTAGGGGCTGTGGATCCACGATCGTCGCCCCGTCGGGTCCCGAGGTTCATCGACACTTCATGGACAGCTGTCCATGAAGTCCGGTCGGTCTCGGACTCCGGCCCCGGACCGGCCCGGCACGCCCGCCACCGGCCCGATAGGGTGCGGCGCCGGGGGTCGGAGACGGACGAGAGCACAGGAGCGGCGTGCGGATTCTGCTGCTGGGACCGCTGGAGCTGCGGACCGCCATGGGGACGACCGTCCACGTCGGAGGCGCCCGGCGCCGTGCAGTACTGACCGCGCTCGCCCTGGAGGCCAACCGCATCGTGCCCGTCGAGCGGCTGCTCGACCTCGCCTGGGACCACGCCCCTCCGCCCACCGCGCGGGCCGCGCTGCAGGGCCACGTCGCCAAGCTGCGCGCTCTGCTGGGCGACGGCCTGCGCCTGGAGACCCGCTCCCCCGGCTACGTGCTGCGCGCCGACCCGGACCTGATCGACGCCCACCGGCTGGGCCGGCTGGTCGACCGCGCCCGCACCGAAGCCTCCGACGAGGCGGCCGTACCGCTGCTGCGCGAGGCCGTCGCACTCCGCCGGGGCCCCGCGCTCACCGACTGCGGCTCCACCGCGCTGCGCGAGGGTGCCGCAGTCCGGCTGGAGACCCTCCGGGTCGAGGCCCTGGAGCAGCTGGCCGAACGGCTGCTGCGCACCGGGCAGGGCCACACGGTGACCGCCGAGCTCACCGGGGCGCTGAGCGAACACCCGCTGCGGGAGTCACTGGTCCGCCTCGCCATGCTCTGCCTGCACCAGGAAGGCAGGCCCGCCGAGGCCGTCGCCGTGTACGAGGCGACCCGGCGACGGCTGGCCGAGGAGACCGGGATCGATCCCGGTACCGCCCTCCAGGAGACCCTCGCCCGGATCCGGTCCACCCCGCAGGCCAAGCCCCCCGCCGCCCCGGCCCGACTGCCGCGTGAACCCGGCCGCTTCGTCGGACGGGAGGCCGAACTGGCCTGGCTGAGCCGACAGAGCGGCGCGGACCACGGACCGGGCCCGGACGCCCGCGGCGCGCACCGGCTGCTTCTGGTGACCGGCCCGGCCGGGGTCGGGAAGACAGCGCTCGTGCTGCGCTGGGCGCACCGGAACGCCGAGGCGTTCCCGGACGGGCGGATCGGCGTCAACCTCCGCGGCTTCGACGAGACCGAGCCGCTGAGTCCCGAGGAGGCGCTCACCGAGCTGCTGCGCGGCCTCGGTGCCGATGACGGAGCCCTCCCCGCCGACCGGGAGGAGCTGACCGCCGCCTACCGGACCCTGTTGACCGACCGCCGGGTGCTGCTCGTGCTGGAGAACGCGCGGGATGCCGAGCAGGTGCTCCCGCTGCTGCCCGCCGAGCCCGGCTGCGCCATGGTGGTGACCAGTCGGCACCGGCTCACCGGGCTGCTCCCGCTCGACGGCGCGCGGGCGTTGACCCTGGGGTCACTCGACGCCGAGAAGGCCTTCGAGGTGCTGGCCGGAGTCGCGGGCCGGCCGCGGCTGGAGGCCGAGCGGGCGGCAGCGGAACGGGTGATCGACCTGTGCGAGGGGCTGCCGCTGGCGCTGCGGATCGCGGGCTCGCGCCTGGCGACCCGGCCGCACTGGCGGGTCGCCACCCTGGCCGGCGAACTCGCCGACGAGCGCTCCCGGCTGGCCGTCCTGGCCACCCAGGGCACGCTGAGCGTCGCGGCGGCCATGGAACTGACGGTCCGTACCCTGCCCGAGCCGGCCGTCGCGTTGTTCCGGCTGCTCGGCACCCACCCGGGCCAGCAGGTCGACACCGCGGCGGCGGCCACCCTGGCCGGCACCGACCTGCGCACGGCCGCCGCCACGCTGGAGCTGCTGCACCTGGCGCACCTGGTCGAGGAGAGCGCACCGGGCCGCTTCGAGCGGCATGACCTGGTGCGGCTGCACGCCCGGCAGGCCGCTGAGGAACTGCCGGCCGCCACCCGGCAGGCGGCCCTGGAGCGGCTGTTCGACCACTACCTGGCCGCGACCGCCGCCGGGCTCGTGCTCGCCCGGCCGGAGGCGCGCCACCACCGCCCGGCCCACCGCCCGACCGGCGGCACCCCGGAGTTCGCCACGTCGGCGGACGCCCTGGCCTGGTTCCGGGCCGAGGAGCCGACCGTCCGCGCCCTGATCGCCCTGGCCTGCCAGTGGGGGGCCCACCGGCACGCCTGCCGGATGGTCGAGAACGCCGGCTACCTCTACCTCGACGCGGGGCTGTTCCGCGCCTGGGAGGAGGCCGCCCGGCAGGCCCTGACGGCCGCCGGGAGCGCCGGCACCGGCGCCGACTGGCCGCACCTGTATTCCAACCACAGCCTCTCGCTGGGCTGGCTGGGCCGGCGGCGGGAGGCACTGGAGCAGTCCGAGCGCGCCGTCGCCGTCGCCGACCCGGAGAGCCGCCCGGTCATGCGACACCGGTACCTCAGCATGCGGACCAGCTTCGCCGACGACTACGGCGAGCCCGGCAAGGCCCTCGCGGGCTTCGCCGAGACGGTGGCCCACGCGCGGGAGCAGGGCGATCCCCGGCTGCTCTCCCAGGCGCTCAACAATCTGGCGCACACGCTGTTCCGGGCGGAGCGCTCCGAGGAGGCGCTCGCACCGATCGAGGAGTCGCTGGAGCTGTTGGCCGGGCGCGAGTCGGACCCGTACCTGGTGATCTCCACCAAGACCCACGCCCAGATCCTGCGCGCCCTGGGCCGCACCGACGAGGCCGTGGCACAGATCCACCGGGTGCTGGAACTCGGCCGGGCGCAGGGCAACCAGGCCCACGCGGAGTTCGACTTCGCCGACTTCATCGGCCAGGTGATGTACGACCGGGGGCTGGTGGCCGAGGCGCGCCGGAGCTGGGAGCGGGCCGTGGAACTCGCCGCCGAGCAAGGGCGGATGACCCGTCAGGTGGAGCTGGTGCAGGCCCGGCTGGCCCGCTGCTTCCCCGCGGAATAGCCGTCAGCCGCTCCACGAGGCGGTCGAGGTGGTCGGCCGGGCGGCACCTCCCGTGCCGGTGGTCCGGCCCGCCGGGGCGGCCGGCCGCAGGAAGTCAGGCTCGGAGCCCGCGGTGGTCGGCCGCGCGCCGGGAGCGGTGGTCGTGCTGCGCGCCGGGAGCGGTGGTTCCGCACGCCGGGCCGGCCGAGGTGCGCAGCGCGGCCGACCCGGTCGAGACCGCCGGGGCCCGGTGCTCGGCGGTGGTGCGGCGCGCGGCGGGGGCCGCGGTCGCCGGTGCGGGCTCGTCACCGTCCGGGGCGACCCACTCGATCCGCAGCACCAGGTTGCGGTCCTGGCGGTCGCCCGCCACATCGCGGTTGCGGTTGTGCACGGCCTGCGTCAGCACACCCCGGATCTCCTGGCAACGGCCCTGCACCGCACGGATGGTGGGGCACCACTCGCCCGCGTGACGGTGCTCCAGGTCGAGCTGCCGGCGCTCCGCCTCGACCAGGTGGACGGCGCCGACCTCGCCGGGGATCTCCACAGGCCCGGCGCCCGCGACGGCCACCACCGCGCGATGCGGGACGCGCCCCTCCACCTCCGTCACCGTGATCCGGCTCGCCCCCTGGTACCAGGCCATCGTCTTCCTCCCCCGTCCGTGCTCGCGCCGACCGCCGGCCACCCACCGCCGACCGGCCTCGGCCGGTAGCACGGACGGCGCCCCCTCCCGGTTCGACCCGCCCGAACCCGATCTGAACCCTCGGCGGGCGGATTCCGTGCAACGGGACGAATCGACGGGGCCGACCCCGGCCCGCAGACCACTGCGGCCGCCCGGACCCGAACCGGCGACAGCTTCTGGGGGAGACGAACGTGAGCAGCACGGCGACACGGCGACGGACCGCACTGGTCTGCGCCGCAGCGGCCCTCGGCCTCGTCGCGGCGGGAGTCCTCGCGGTACGGGTCCCCCCGCCCGCGCGCGGCCCCGTCCAGGCGCACCCGGCGCAGCCGCCCCGGCCGGTGGCAGTGGCCGTGGCCGTGGCCGTGGTGTACGACCCCGCCCTGCGGCCGTCGGGCACCTCGCGCAGCGGGATCCGGGTGCTGCTGCCCGGAGCGGGCGCCCCGGCCGACGTGGCCCGGCTCGTGGACGGGCAGGCCCTGCGGTGACCGACCAGCACGGCGGTACGCCCGAGACCCCGCAGCCCGACAGCGCCCGGGCCACCGTCCTCCAACTGCCTTGGGTCAGTGCCGAACCCGTCGCCCCCTCCCGGCCGGGCGCCGCCGAGCGTCTGCGGACCGCCCTACGGCAAGCCCGCCACCGCGCCACCGCACTCGGCGCGGCGGCACGCGGGACGGCCACCCGGGCCGTCGCCGCCCGGCCACGGCCGGCCCGCGGCCGCCTCCGCCTCCGCCTCCCGGTGCGCCCGCTCGGGCGGGGCACCCGCAGGCCCTGGGACGCCCGGCGGATCACCATGGTGGCGGCGATGGGCTGCGGCGCCGTCCTGCTGCTGCTCGCCCCCTTCCTCAAGCCGGACGCCACCCCCCGCGACCCGGCCGCCGCCACGGCACCCGGCGGCATTTCACCGCAGGGCAGCCACGGCCGACGCCACCCGGCGGGCACCGAAGCGCCCACCGACCAGGCGTCGCCGGCGAGCGCCGCACCGTCGGAGCCCCCCAGCCCCACGGCGACCGCCACCGAGTCGGCGACCGCCCCGCCCTCGGCCGAGCCCACGACGACCGCGCCGACCGCCCCCCGCTCCACCGCCGCCACCCAGGCGCCGTCCGCCTCGGCGGCGCCCGCGACGCCCGCAGCACCCGCCGCACCGCCAGCCGCACCGGCGCTCCCCGCGCCCGCTCCGCCGGCCCCGCAGCCCGCCTTCCAGGCGGTGGCCGGATTCGGCTGCTCGGGCCCGGGAGGCCGCTTCCAGGAGGTCGGCGCGTTCCGTCAGGGCAACGACGGCTGGGTGACCGTCACCAGCGGCGGCGACACCGGCGACTCCTGCGACGGGCGCTACGAGGCGGTGCCGATGTCCGGCGACAGGAACAAGGACGACAACAGCACCTACGCCCTGTGGACCTTCGACGTCGGCGCCGGCTCGGCGAGCTGCGGCATCTCGGTGTACGTACCGTCCTCCGGCTCGATCCAGCAGGTCGGCGGCGCGCCCGCCTACTACACGGTGGCCGGAGGCTCCGGCGTCGACCTGGGCGCCTTCACCGTCGACCAGGTCGGCCACCGCGGCAGCTGGGTCGACACCGGCACCTTCCGCCCGGCGGGCGGCCCGCTGGTCGTGCGCCTCCACAACCGCGGCCAGGACTGGACCGGCTCCGGCCGGCCCACCCACGCCCACATCGCTGCCGCCCCCATCCGCGTCACCTGCGGCCCCTGACCACCCTCCCCCGCCCGGTCGGCCCGTCTCCCTGTCCCCACGGGCCGACCGGGCCCCCTCCATACGGGCCGGCCCGCCCCCGGGAAACCTGCCGACCAAGATCGCCGAGCGTAAGCCCACAGCTCGTCCCGCTCGGAAGCGATCAGTCGGAGCCTCGGATCACGTCCCCCCGCCGGTCGGTCGGCCAGGGGATCTCCTGGAGAACGTCCTCAGGAGTCGGCACTGCGTCCGGGTAGTGCCGGCGGATCTCCCGGATCACCGAGGCGTCCGCAGTGCAGACCTCCCGACTCCCGCTGTCGAACTCCCGCTGTCGAACTCCCGCAGCACCACCCTCAGCTCATCGCCTGCCTACCCCGCGAAGTCCCCGTCGACGGCGCGACCAGGGCCGGGAGCGCCAGGGTGCCGATCCCGGCGCCGGAGCGGAATCCTTCCCGATCTCGGCGACCTGGTGACCGGATGGGCATCGTCGATCCGCACCTTCCAGGTGAGACCGAGCCCGAAGCTCCCGAGACGCACCAGGAGTTCCGCCGGCGTGGCGTAGTAACTGACGGAAGGCTCGATCCTGCCCGGGAGAACGGTCACGCCGTGCAGCGATCCGGTGCGGAGTCAGTTCGACTCCTCGGCGGCCCGGCGGCGACGGCTGCCGACCATCCCGAAGCCGCCGCCGATCAGCAGCAGCGCGCCGGCTCCGGCGACCACGACACTGGTGGCGCTGCCGCCCCCGGTGGAGGCGAGGGGCTGGCCGTTGGCGTCCGTGGCCGCGGTGGTGGTGGGAGCGGCGGCAGCGGCGGCCGGGGCGGTGTGCTTCGTCGTCGGCGACGGGGTGGCGGTCGCCGTCGGCGTCGCGGTGGGGGTGACCACCGGGGCCGGGGCCTGGGTGGTGGGGGCCGGAGTCGCGGTGCGGCTCGGGGCCGGCTGCTGGGTCGGGCGCTCGGTGATGGGCTTGGCAGTGGGCTCGGGTGTCGGCTCGGTGGTGGGCTGACCGGTGGACGTCGAGGTCGCCGTGGCGCCCGGGCTCCCGGCCGGGGTGGTCGGGGTGGTCGGGGTGACCACCGGGTCGGCCGTGGTGGCGCAGTCGGTGGTGGGGGTCTGGGCAGGGGTGACGGGTGCGGTGCTCGTGGTGGCCGTCGGGGAGGTCCGGTGCTTCGAGGGCGTGGCCGTCGGCGGACCCGATTCCGGCGAGGCCGACGCGGTGGTGGGCTTGGAGGCGCCCTTCTTGGGCTTGTCGGGCTTCGCGCTCTGCGTGGGATCGGCCGGCTCGGCGGTGTTCTTCGGCTTCGTGGTCTCGTCCCCGGAGTCCCCGGAGTCCCCGGAGTCCCCGGAGTCCCCGGAGTCCCCGGTGTCCCCGGAGTCGTCCGAATCATCCGGGGAGGCCGTCGGGGAGGCCGTCTTCCCGCGCTTGGCCTCCGTCGCCGTCTGAAGCTTGGTCGGCGAGCCGGAGGCGCTGGGCCCGGGGGCGAGCGTTCCGACGGGTCGGCCGCTCCGGGCGGCGGCCGTGGTCTCGGCCTCGGCCGGGGCCGAGGCGGTCGTGAGGACGGTGACCTCCGGCGAGGGGCTGACCGTCGGGCCGGGGCAGTGCGTGGCCGTGCCCGAGGACGTGGAGTCGACGTGGTAGCCGGCCACGATCTTGGTGAACTCGTACGGGCTCTGCTGGATCCCGCCGCACTTCGAGGCGTTGTCCGCGGTGAAGGCCCCGGCGCAGGCGCGGTCCCGGTTGACGGCCCAGAAGGTGAAGCGGGCGAGGTGGTGGGCGGCGGCGAAGTCCCGCATGGCCTGGAAATCCGCCGGGGAGACCACTTCGTCCGGGGAGTCGCTGTGCCCGTTGATCGAGGACAGGCCGGCGTGCCGCCAGGCGGTGTCCTGGTCGTAGCCGTAGGCCTTGACGAGGGTCTGCTGGAGCCCGGTGAGGGCGGACTTGGTGGCGTCGACCATGGTGCCCTGGTGGCGGTCGAAGTCGAACGGCATGACGACCCAGCCGTCCGCCTCCAGGCCGGCCTTGGCGGCCGTCGTGATGAGGTCGGTGCCGTCGGCGTCGGGGCCGTTCTCCTCGGTGCTGAAGGTGACGTAGATCCTCAGGCCGGGGTTTTTCGCCTTGACCGCTTTGAGCGCGTCGACGACCCGGTGACGGGATTCGGCTCCGGTCAGCTCGGTGCTCTCGATGTCGATGTCGATCGCCTTCAGCTGGTAGGCGTCGATCACCTTCTGGTAGGCGGCGGCGAGCTGGGCCGCGTCGGTGCACTTCTCGCCGAGCTTGGCGCCGTCCCAGCCGCCGAAGGAGGCTACGACGTCGCCGCCGGCGGCGCGGATCGCCTTGATCTTCGCTTCTTCGTCGCTGCCGGTCAGCCGGCGCGTGCCGTCCCAGGCCGGCTCGCAGCCCTGGTTGGCGAGCAGGAAGGCCAGGGTGAACTGCCGGATGCCGGTCGCCTTCATCACCTCGACCGGGTCCTGGGCGTCACCCGAGTCGCCCCAGCCCAGGTACTCGTAGACGGAGTTGAGTCCGACCGGGTCGGTGGCGGCGGCCGGAGCGTCGTTCTGCGCGACGATCAGGACGCCGCCGGCGGCGAGCGCGGTGGCGGCGGCGGCGATCCGCCGACGGCGGCTGAGCCGGTGTTTGGACATGGCTGGGATCTCCTCGGCTGGGGAAGGGGGCGAGGCCGTCCCCGCCGCCGCGGCGCCCTGGCGCGGGCGGACTCGGGGCACCGGCCCGGTCCTGCCGGGCCGCGCGGACGGGATCCGGTTCGAGGTGGCACCGTGTCCGGCCGGGGCACGGTCCTCGGGGTCACCGCCGCACGCAGGGGTCCTCAGCGAGGGACACGGAACCGGACCGCCCCCGGTTCACCGGGTCGGCGATCCGCCCGGCGGACCGTCGACTGCTCTGCCGGCGTGCGGCTCCGGCCCGGTCGTCCGGGCCCGCTCGGCCTCGGTCGGCGCCGGCGCCGGCTCTCCGGGCCCCGCGGGTGGCGGAGCGGTCCGCGCGTCCGCGGCGGGCCTCGGGTGGGATCCTTCGGGCCGCGCCGCCCTCGGCTCCACCGGGGCACCGCGCACCAGTTCGTCCAACAGCCGCTCCAGCCGGTCGGGCGCGGCGTCGTCCGCCGCCGTCCCTGCCGGGACCGTCCCCACGGCGACCGCACGCTCCGGAGCCGCACGCTCGGGAACCGCCGGCTCCCCCGACGTACGCTCCGACCCGGCACCCTCGGGAGCCCCCGGCCGGTCGCCCCGGCCGTCCCCCGGTCGCTCCTCCCGGTAGCCGTCGAGGGTGCGGCTCAGCCGGTCGACCAGCCGGGCACGCCCGGAGTCGGCGGCCTGCTCGGGGGCGGTCGGTTCGGGCACCTGACGGACCAGTTCGCCGACGAGCCGGCGGGCCAGCTCCAGGGCCTGCTCGGCGGTCTGCAGCGCGCGGGCGGAGACGCCCTGCGCCGGGACGACGCCGGTCACGCACTTCAGTGCCTCGCCCGCCGCGTTCACCACGTGGTCGAGCAGCCGCCGGGTGGCGGCCACCCGCTCCGGGCAGGGCAGTTCGGCGGCCAGCTCCACGGCGTAGAGCCGGGCGAGGCGGTCGACCTGGAAGAGCCCCGGCAGGGCCTCCAGCACGAGGTGGGCCGCGTCCAGTTCGGCGAGCAGTTCGCGGGCGCGGGCCGGCGAGGCGCCGGTGAGCGCCGCGGCGTCGCCGCTGTCGAGGGTCTCGCCGGGGTGCAGTCCGGAGAGGGCGAACAGGCGTCGCGCCTCCTCGGGCAGCACCCGGACGCTGCGGCCGAGCGCCGTCGCCATGCCGAGTGCGCCGCCGGTGGCGAGGGCGGCCAGGCCGGTGCGCTGGTCGGACATCTCCTCCGCCAGGTCGGTCAGCGACCAGGCGGGCCGGGACGCGAGGCGGGCTCCGGCGACCCGCAGGGCCAGCGGCAGCCGGTCGCAGAGCGCGGCCAGCCGACGGGCCGCGCCCGGCTCGGCAGCGATGCGCTCCGGTCCGGCGACCCGGCCGAGGAGTTCGACGGCTTCCTCCTCGGGCAGGCCCGCGACCGGCAGCGGGATCGCGGCCTCGCGAACCACCAGATCGGTCAGCCGGGAGCGGCTGGTGACGACGACGACCGGCTCGGGCGCGGCGGGCAGCAACGGTTCGACCTGCTCGGCGGAGCGGGCGCCGTCGAGGACGAGCAGCAGCCTGCGTCCCTCCGTCAGGGCGCGGAACAGCGCGGCGGCCTGGGCCGGTTCGCCGGGCACCTCGGCGGCCGGGACGCCCAGCCAGCCGAGCACCGCGGCGAGGGCTTCGGCCGGGGTGAGCGGCTCCTCCTCGCCGAAGCCCCGCAGGTTCAGGTGGATCCGGCCGTCGGGGAAGCGGTCGGCGTGGGTGTGCGCCCAGTGCAGGACCAGGCTGCTCTTGCCGGCCCCGGCGACCCCGGTGACCAGCACCGGCCGGCCCTCGGCGCGCAGCGTCGCGTCGTCCAGCTGCCGCAGTTCGGCCGCGCGGCCGACCAGGCCGACGTTCATCCGCGGCAGCGCACCGCCGGTCCGTGCGACGGCAGTCGGCGCGACGGCGGCCGGAGCGCCGCCGATCGGCGCGACGGCGGCCGGAGCGGCGGTGCCGTTCTCGGTGTGGCCGAGGGCCGTGCCCGCCGCGCGCAGTAGCGGGCCCGGGGTCAGGCCGTGGGCGGCGAGCCTCGTCCGGGCCCGCTCGTGGGCGAGCCTGGCATCGGCGGCCCGGCCGGCCTGGTGGAGGCAACGGGTCAGCAGGGCGGCGGCCGACCCCCGTAGCGGGTCGGCGGTGACGACGGCCTGCAGGTCGGGGAGGGCTTGGGCGCCGCGGCCCAGCGCCAGCAGGCGTTCGGCCAGCGCTTCGGCGGCCAGGACTCGGGCGGTGTCCAGCCGACGGCCGGTGGTCTCGGTGAGGGTGCGTGAGCCACAGTCCGTCAGGGCCGGCCCGTCCCAGAGGTCGAGGGCCTCGCGCAGCAGGCCGACGGCGCGTTCGGCGTCGGCGGCCTCCTCGGCGGCGGCCGTCAGGCGTTCGAAGCGCGTGGCGTCGACCAGCTCCGGCTCGCCGACCAGGACGTAACCCTCGGGCCTGGTCAGCAGGCACAGGCCTTCGCCGAGTCCGCGCCGGACGGCGGAGACGTGGCCCTGGAGGGCGGCCCGGGCGGTCGGCGGCGGCGCGCCGTCCCACACCGTGTCGAGCAGCCGCTCGACCGGGACGGGGTGGTTCAACTCGCTTGCGAGCAGGGCGAGCACGGCCCGACGGCGGGCGCCGGCCACGACGACCGGGCGCCCTTGTTCACAGCAGACTTCGACTCGGCCGAGCAGCCGGACGCGCACACTCTCTCCTGAGCGCCTGGGGGACGGGACGGGGACGGGTTGGAACGGGGACGGGCCGGAACGGGCTGGACTGGGTGGGACGGGCCGAGGATATGGAGGCGGTCGATCTTCGTCCAAGCCCCCGCCGGGAATGGTAAGGAAACCCAACTGGCATACTTCGCTTCGGATTTGGCCTGCCCGAGCACCGATCTGCGATACCCAAGCTTCGTGCGGAGTTCACCTGCCGATCACCATGGACACGGCATCTCCGTCACCCCGAAGGCCGTCGGCCACCTCTTGTGACGCGCGTAGAGTCACTCTGCGCAAGGAATGATTGAATGGCTGCCCGGCAGAACTGCCGGACGCCGAACCCATGGGGAGCACATGCGCATCCGGCTGCTCGGGCCGACCGAGCTCAGGGCCGCCGACGACCGGACCATCCCGGTCCAGGGGGCCAAGCGCCGAGGCGTACTGGCCCTGCTGGCCCTGGAGTTCGGCCGGTGCGTGCGGATCGAGCGGTTCTACGACCTGCTGTGGGACGAAACGCCCCCGGCGCAGGCGAAGGCCGTACTGCAAGGCCACGTCGCCGCACTGCGCAAGCACCTGAACGGCACCTCCCTCACCCTGGAGACCCAGTCGCCGGGCTACCTCCTCGACGGTGACGCGGCGTCGGTCGACGTCCACCGCTTCCGCGCGCTCGCCGCCCGCGCCGGCGAGGAGCCGGACGACGCGACGGCGGCCGACCTCTTCGGCGAAGCCCTCCGGCTCTGGGAGGGCGACGCGCTCGCCGATCTGCCCGACACCGAACGGCGGCACGAGCTGGCGGGCCGACTGGAGCGCGCCCACGAACAGGCCGTGCACGACTGGGCCGAACGGCTGCTGCGCACCGGCCGGGGCAGCACGGCCCTCCCCGTCCTCGAACGACTCCTGCACACCGAATGGCTCCAGGAGCCGACCGCCGCCCTGCTGGTGCGCTGCCTGCACCAGGCCGGGCGCCCGGCCGAGGCGCTGCAGCTCTACCACCGCGCACGCACCGGCCTCGCCACCCAGCTCGGCCTGCGCCCCGGCGCGGCACTGCAGGCCGCCCTGACGGCCGTCCTCGCCGACGAGCGCTCCCCGGCGGATCCGGGCGGCACCCCGGACCGAGCAGAGCCCGCCGCCGTACCGGACCGGCCGTCACCCCTCCCCCGGCAGGCCGCCGGCGCAGCCGCCCGGCCCGCGACGGGCTCGCTGCCCCGCCGCACGCCCGGCTTCGTCGGCCGGTCCGCGGAACTGGACTGGCTCGACCACGCCTGCGGCGCCGACCGCCCCGACCACGCGCTGGCCGTGGTGGTGGGCGCGGCCGGCGCCGGGAAGACCGCCACCGTGGTGTGCTGGGCCCACGCCGCCGCCGACGGGTTCCGCGACGGGCACCTGCACCACGACCTGCGGGGCTTCGACCCGGCCTGCCCCAGCGACCCCGGCGAGGTGCTGGGCCGGTTCCTGCGGGCGCTCGGGCTCGCCGAGGCCGAGATCCCCGAGGACCGCGCCCGGCGGGGGGAGCTCTACCGGACACTCACCGCCGACCGCGAACTGCTGGTCCTGCTCGACAACGTGCGCAGCGCCGCCGACGTCACCGAGCTGCTTCCGGCCGGCCCGCGCAGCGCGACGGTCGTGACCAGTCGCAACACCCTGGAGGACCTGGTCGTCTCCGAGGGGGCCGCACTGCTGCGACTGGAGGCGCTGCCCGAGGCCGACGCGCTCGGTCTGCTCGCCCAGGTCCTCGGTGCGGAGCGGCTCGCCGCCGAGCCGGCGGCCGCCCGACGGCTGGCCGAGCTGTGCGACCGCCTCCCGCTCGCGCTGCGGATCGCCGCGGCCCGGCTCGCCGCCCAGCCGGCCTGGACGGTCGGCGCCCTCGTCGCCGAGGTCGAGGACGAGCGCACCCGGCTGCCCGCGCTGGATGCCCACGGCGGCGTGAGCGTGCGCTCGGCACTCAACCTGACGCTGCGTCGGCTGCCGCCGACCGCCGGCCGGCTGGTCGCCCTGCTGGCGGTGACCCCCGCACCGGAGGTGGACGTACCGGCCGCCGCCGCACTGCTGGCGGTCCCGGCCGGAGAGGCCCGGCGGGCACTCGGCGCCCTGACCGCCCACCACCTGCTCTGCGAGACCACCCCGGGCCGGTACGGGCGTCACGACCTGATCCGGCTGTACGGCCGGGAGCTGCTGGACGCCGGGCCGCCTGCGGGTCGGCACACGGCCCTGGTCCGGCTGCTCGACTACTACCTCGCCACCGCCACCGCGGGCGCCTGCCTGCTCCAGCCGCACCTGACGGAGTTCGAGCGGCCGGTCGAGTTCCCCCCGCCCGCGCTGCCCGACCTGCCGGACGTGCGCTCCGCGCTGGACTGGTTCCGCGCCGAGGAGCCCGCCGTACGGGCCCTGGTCGCCGCCGGGACGGAGGCGGGCGAGGACGACCGCGCCTGGCAACTGGCGTTCCTCGCCAACTGCCTCTACTTCGGGGCCGGTCGGCTCACCGACCGGCTGGACTGCCTCAGGCACGGGCTCGCCGCGGCCACCCGGACCGGGGATCCGATGGCGACGGCCCTGATGGAGGCCGCCACCGCGCGGGCGCTCAGCGGCAAGCGGCGTCCCACGGAGGCGCTGGCCATCGCCCGCCGGGCCGACGAACGCACCCGCGACCACGACGGCCCCGCACAGATCTACTCCATGGGCGTGCTGGCGGTGGCGCTCGCCGACCACGGCGATCTCGCCGAGGCCCGACGGCTCTCCGACACGACCGTGCGCCGGCTGGACGAACTCGGCCTGCACCAGGCCGGCGCGGCGGTCATGAGCACCGCGGCGACCCTGGCGAACCTGAGCGGCGACGGGCTGACGGCGCTGCGCCACGCCCGCGAGGCCCGGCGGCTGCTGGCCCCGCACCCGCACGCCACCTTCCACCTGCTCGCCCTCGCCGAGGAGGCCCAGGCACTGCGGCTGCTCGGCCTGGTGGAGGAGTCGGAGCTGGCCTGGGAGGAGGCGGCGGCCCGTTGCCGGGCCAGCGCGGCGCGCCACCTGGAGGCCGCGGTCGAGCAGCGCTACGCCGACTTCCTGCTGTCCACCGGGCGTGCGGGCCCGGCGGTGGCGCGGCTGCGCACCGCGCTGCGGCTGCACGGGGAGCTCGGCGACACGGGCGGCGTCGCCGAGCTCGGGGCGCGGATCGCCGTGATCGACGGCGAACTCGTGGGTGAACTCGCCTCTCAGACCACGGCGACGGGGATCCCCCGGGCCGCCAGGATCGGCCGCAACGCCCGCACCGCGTAGAAGTTGCGGGACTTCACCGTCCCGACCGGGACGCCGAGCGACGACGCGACCTCGGCCGTCGAGCGACCCTTGAGGTGCAGCTCGACCAGCACGTCGCGGTGGTGCGGCTGGAGCTCCGCCAACGCCCCCGCCACGTCGCGGGCGGTGAGCACCTCGTCGTACGGGTCCTTGGTGGCGGCGTACTCGTCGGGCGACACGTCGCCGACCTCCCGGGCCCGTGCACTGGCGGTCCGGAAGTGGTCGATCGCGATCCGGCGGGCCACCGTGAACAGCCACGGACGGCTCTCCTCGATGCCGCGGTCGTGGGCGGCCGGGTTCTGCCAGGCCCGCAGGAAGGTCTCCTGCAGGATGTCCTCCGCCTTGCCCCGGTCACCGCTGGTGACCCGGAGCATGGCGCGCAGCAGGCCCGGGCCGTGCACCCGGTACAGCTCGGCGAGGGTGTCCTGGTCCAGGGTCGTGCGGCCCCCGGAGGGGTGTTCGGCGCGCTGCTCGGCGCCCGCTGGTGAGTCGACGGCTTCCTCGGCCACGGCTCTGTCCTTCGCTCCGGTACAACGGAATCGGCGGGCAGCCGCTGGGACGGTGTGTGATGAGCCCCGGTGCCTCGCCCTGACGGGAAAACCGTCCCAGCCGCCGCCAACGTCCGCCCAACGGCGCCGTCGGCCCCCGCGTTGGCGGACGTTGGACTCCGTCGGACTCCGTCGGACCCCTGCCGCGCCGCCGCGGGCCCGCCCACTCCCGAGGGGACCTCAGCGGCCGACCGTGAGCGCGGCGGTGAGCTGCTGGACGCCGTCCTCCCCGAAGCGCCGCACCAGGACGGCGACCCAGCCGGTCAGTTCGACGCGTTCCTCCTCGGTCCAGGCCGCGGCCGAGGGGTGCTCGTCGACCATGAGGACGCGGGCCAGCAGCAGGTCGTCGGGACCGGGGGCGGGGCAGGCGCGTCCGGCCAGGCCGTCCAGGGCCAGTCGCCGGGCCGTGCCGACGACGTCCCGGGCGGGGGCCGGGGGTACGGTCCAGCCCGGCGGGAGCGTCCCGGCCGACCGGGCCGGGCCGGCCGGCGGTTCGGCCTCGCCCGCCAGCCAGGCGGCGATCAGCCGGCGCGCCGTCGCCTCGTCGTCCTGTCCGTTCCCGTCCCGACCGTCCGTCATGACCGTCAGTCTCCCACCGTCGGGGACCACCGCCGTGGTCGCCATCGGAGCCCACCTCACCCGTCTGCCGCCCCATGGACGCGGGGCCGCTCGCCTGCCGTGTCTCGGCACCGTCGTGTGGTTGAACGTAAAACGGGCCCGGGTGTGTTCAATCCTGCCCGGCCTCGTTCCCCGGTGGCACCGGACCGTGCCCGCACCCGCGCGCCGCGTCGGCCGTCAGCCCGCGGCGCGTTCCGTCCGTCGGCGACCGACCCGTGCGGTCAGGGCGCCGAAACCCACCAGCAGGACCACGCCGGTGCTGGTGCCCGCCACCGCGAGGGCCCGCCAGGCCTCGGAACGGTCCGGCCCGGGACCGACCAGGACCGGGTCTCCCGACACGTCGGAGCGGGCCGCCTCAGGCCAGGAGCCGGTGACGGCGGCGACCGGATCGACCACCCCGAACCCCACCGCGGCGTCCGGCAGCCGGGTGCCCGGGTGGTAGGCGGTCGCCTCCAGCCGCCGGGTCAGCTGCTCCGCGGTCAGCTCGGGCCGCAGCGCGAGCACCAGGGCCGCCGTGCCGGCCGCGTAGGCGGTCGCGCAGCCCGGCCCCGAAGCGGTGAACAGGCCCCCACCGGGGCCGGTGCCCGTCACGAGCTCGCCGGGGGCGGCCAGGTCGACCCGCCCGCCCGGGCCGCCGCCGGAGGGGCCGTTCGGCCCGGTGGAGGCCACCGCCAGCACGCCCGGGTAGGAGGCGGGGAACACCGGCGCGCTGCTGCTGCGACCGTCCGGGGCCGCCGGGGCGAGGATCAGCGCGCCGTGGGCCGCCGCGTACGCCACCGCGTCGCCGAGCGCGTCGCTCGGCCCGGGGACGGGCACCTCGACCGCGATCACCCGGGCACCCCCGTCGACGGCGGCGCGGATACCGCCGCCCAGCAGGTCCGGGGTGGTGGCCCCGGCATCGTCGGTGACCGCGACCGCCAGGACCCGCGCCTCGGGGGCGAGCCCGGCCGGGCCGGCGTCGCCGGTGCGTCGGCCGGCCACCAGGGCGGCCGCGAAGGTGCCGTACCCGACGCAGTCGCGGCCCGCATCGCCCGCGCCGACGAGCCGGGGCCCGAGCCGCAGCCGCCCGGACAGGGACGGCTGCGCGGCGTCCACCCCGGAGCCGACCACCGCGACCGTGACGCCGGCGCCCCGGCTCAGCGACCAGGCCTCCTCGGGGCGCAGCGCGGCCTGCGCCCAGCCCGCCGTGTCGGCCGGGCGCTCGGACGGTTTCACGCAGCCGTTCCTCTGCACGTCCGGACGGGTCTGGGCGATCAGCGGCGGTGGCACCGCGGTGGCCGGGGCGGTGGGTGCCGGTGCCGCCGTGGCCGGCGGGGCGGCAGCGGCCAGCAGGGCCCCGGCGACCGCGAGTCCCGCCGCGGCCCGTGCCCGACGCCCGGTCATACCGCGCTGCCCGACCGCGCCGGGGCGAGGTCCTGCGGCAGCAGCAGGCTGAGCTCGGCCAGGTCGGCGACGTCGAGCCGGCTCAGCCGCCCGGCCTGGCGGGTGATCATGCCCTCCAGGGTCTGCCGGGCGGTGCGGCCGTTGCCGAAGGTGCGGTCGCGGGGCATCGCGGCGAAGGCGCGGGTGAGCGCGTCCACGGTCTCCGGGGCCAGGACGTACCCTGCCTTCTCCGTGTGCATCCCGACGATGGTGACCAGTTCCTCGTCCGTGTAGTGCCCGAACTCGACCTGCCGGGAGAAGCGCGAGGCCAGTCCGGGATTGGAGGCGAGGAAGCCGCGCATCTCCTCCTCGTAGCCGGCCACGATCACCACCACCTCGTCGCGGTGGTCCTCCATCAGCTTCATCAGGGTGTCGACGGCCTCCTGCCCGAAGTCGTTGCCGGCCCCGCCGCGAGGGGTGAGGGTGTAGGCCTCGTCGACGAAGAGCACGCCGCCCCGGGCCCGGTCGAAGGCCTCCTTGGTGAGCTGCGCGGTGTGGCCGACGTACCGGCCGACCAGGTCGGCGCGGGCGGTCTCGACCAGCTGGCCCGAGGGCAGTACGCCCAGCTCGGCCAGCAGCCGCCCGTACAGCCGGGCGACGGTCGTCTTGCCGGTGCCGGGAGGGCCGGCGAAGACCAGGTGGTGGCTGATCGCGGCGGTCGGCAGCCCGGCCTCCTCCCGGCGGCGCACCTGGGTGATCAGGTTCACCAGGTCCTCGACCTGTTCCTTGGCCTCGGGCAGGCCGACCATGGCGCGCAGCTCGGCCAGGACGGCGGCGCTGTCCGCACCCCGCTGCGGCCCGGCGGCCTCCTGCCCGGTGTCCTCGGCCACCAGCACCGCCAGGTCCGCGTCGGTGATCTCGGGCAGCTGGGCGAGCCTGGTGGCCTGCCGGTCGACCATCTCCTCGAAGACCTTGCGGGCGGCCCGGCCGTTGCCGAAGTCCGCGCCCTTGGGCATCCGGTCGAACAGCGCGGTCAGCGCCTCCCGGGTGCCGTCGGCGAGTTCGTAGCCGTGTCCGCCGGCCGCCCGCTCGACGATGGTGACCAGCTCGTCCACCTCGTAGTTGGCGAACTCGACGGTGCGGCTGAACCGCGAGGCCAGTCCCGGGTTGCTGGCCAGGAAGTCGGTCATCTCGGCGGAGTAGCCGGCCACGATCACCACGATGTCGTCGCGGTGGTCCTCCATCAGCTTGACCAGGGTGTCGATCGCCTCGCGGCCGAAGTCCGGGCCGCTGCCGCCGGATCCGGCGGACAGCGCGTACGCCTCGTCGACGAACAGCACCCCGCCGAGCGCCTCGGTGAACACCTCGGTGGTCTTGATCGCGGTGCCGCCGATGATCGAGGCGACCAGGTCGGCGCGGGCGACCTCGGTCAGGTGGCCGCTGCGCAGCACCCCGAGGTCCGCCAGGATGCTGCCGTAGAGCCGGGCGACGGTCGTCTTGCCGGTGCCGGGCGGCCCGGCGAAGACCAGGTGCCGGCTCATCGGCAGGGCGGGCATGCCCGCGAGTTCGCGGCGCCGGGCCAGCTTGTTGAGGTTGACCAGGGTGGCGACCTGCTCCTTGACAGCGGTGAGGCCGACCAGGGAGGCCAGCACCTCCAGCGGCCCCTGCAGTCCGGGCTCCGGCGGCGCTGCGGGCTCGGCCGGCTCGCCCGGCCGGCCGGGGTCGACGGCGGTGGCCGCCGCGCCCGGGGCCCCGGGTGCGGCGCTCGCCGAGCCGTGCGCATCGGGGGTGCCGTTCTCCCGGCTGTGCAGGTTCTCCACCGAGAGCCGGGTACTGGGGACGGTCTGGCGCAGCCCGGAGCCCCGGTTGCCGGTGACCGTGCAGCCGGTGACCCGGACCGCCTCGGCCGAGTCGACGCGGATCCCGTCCCCGGTGTTGTCCGATGCCTCGACCTGGGTCAGGACGACGCGGGCGCCGGCGCCGAGCCGGACCCCGTGCCGTCGGTTTCCGCGCGCCCGCACCCGGGTGCAGGTGAGTTCGCCGTGGTCGACGGCCACGCCGTCCGAGGCCGAGTCGACGACTTCGCAGTCCCGCAGCACGGCCACCCCGGCCTCGCCGACGTGGACGCCCGCGCCCCGGGCCCCGCGGACCGTGGTGGCGCCGACGAAGGTGTTGGCGCCGTCCGCGATGAGCACGCCGGCCCCGCCCGCGGCCAGGACCTCGGAGTTCTCCAGCCTTCCGCGGCCGTCCCGGACCGCCTCCACCCCGTTGCCCCCGGCGTCGGTGACGGTGGCGCGGCGGATCAGCGGGTTGGCCCCCGCGCTGATCCGGACCCCGGCGCCGCGTACGTCGCGGACCTCCAGCCGGTCGAGCTCGGGGGTGCTGTCCCCGGTGAGGTCGACCCCGGTGTCGCCGCAGTCGCGCACGGCCAGCCTGGTCATGACCGGGCCGGCCGAGCCGTCGACGTGCACGCCGACCGTCTCGGCGCCGCCGACCTCGCAGTCCTCGAAGGTTCCGCGCGAGCGCGCGGTGACGTGGATGCCGTGGCCGCGGGTGCGGACGGTGCGGCAGCGGCGCAGCAGCGGGTCGGTGCCGCCGCCCAGCATGATGCCGTGGCCGGTGGTGGCGGTGAAGGTGCAGTCCTCCAACTGCACCCGGGAGGCGGAGCTGATGTAGACGCCGACGGGCGCGTCGCGGACGGCGGTGCGCAGCACCCGGGTGGTGCTGCGCTCCTCCAGGGCGATCGCGGGCTTGTCGGTGGTGGAGATCTCGCAGCCCTCGATGGTGCCCCGGGCCTCGCCGTTGGCGCACACGCCGTTGCCCCGGGCGTCGCGCATGACGCAGTTGCGGACGACGGGGTCGGCGTTCTCACCGATCACCAGCGCGGAGGTGCCGAGGTGCTCGATGACGCAGTCCTCGATGACGCTGGCCCCGGTGGAGGTCTCCACGATGCCCGCGCCCGCCGAGTTGACGACGCGGCAGCCGCGCATCGCCAGCGCGCCCTGCTGCCGGGTCAGCACCGCCGTCCAGGAGTTGCCGACCACCTCGCAGTCCTGGAGGGCGGCCTGGCCGCGGGGGACGTCCACGGCGGGCAGTTCCTCGTCCTGACCGTGCAGGACCAGGCCGGTGAGCTGCACGGCCTCGGCGACGACCTGGACCACGCAGCCGCGCCGCGGGGTGATCTGCACGGTGCCGCGGACGTCCTCGGCGGCGATGGTGACCATCTTGGTGATCACCAGGTTCTCCTCGTACCGCCCGGGGCGTACGGAGATCACCGCCCCGCTGCGGGCCGCTTCCAGGGCCTCGCCGATGGTGCGGTAGGCGCCGCCCGCCCTCTGTTCCTGGCACACCGTCAAGACGTGGCGCGACATGGCTCGGGTTGTTCCCTTCGTTCTGCTTGTGTGTCAGTCGCCCCGGTCCGCCGCGGGGCGGGTCATCCGGTGCAGTCGGCCTTCACGGTCGAGGCGGCCAGGTGGGCTCCGGCAGTGCTGCCCCAGTCGATGCCGCGGGTGTGGAGCACGACCGCGATCCGGTTGCCGCTCACCGGGTAGGTGCCGACGTTCACCCACCGCCCGAGGTTCTGCGGCTGGTTGATCGAGAACGAGCCGCTGGTGCTGCCGCCGTCCTGCACCGTGTAGTACGCGGGGGCGCCGCCGACCGCCTTGAGGTCGCCGCCGTTCGGGATGTAGACGGACAGTCGGCAGGTGCCCGTGGAGACCCGGCCGGTGGTGAAGGTCCACACCACCGAGTTCTCGTCGTCCTTGTTCCGGTCCCCGGACATCGGCACCGAGGTGAACTGGCCGCTGCAGCCCCCGCCGCCGTCGGAGCGGGTGACCCAGTCCTTGGAGCCGGAGGACCGGCCCTTCTCGGAGTAGCCCGTGCCGTCGGAGGAGCAGCCGGGTCCGGCGTACGCGGCGTAGGACGGCGGGGCCGGCGGGGCCGGCGGCGTGACCGCCGTGGGCGGCTTCGGCGGCTGGGGCTGGGGCTGGGGGGCCGGCGGCTGGACCGGGCCGGGGGCGGGCGGGGGGACCGGGTTCTGCGGCGCGCCGCCCGTGGTCGGGCCGGCGCCCGACCCCGCGCCGGTCC
>NZ_JBHWCL010000088.1:0-39744 GCF_042735125.1 Kitasatospora sp. NPDC059599
CGAAGGAGCGGCACCGGCTGCCGCGTGACGGGGAGGACACGCTGGAGCGGGCCGTCGCGGCCGGGCTCCGGAAGGCGCGGCCGGGCGCGCGGCCGGGCGTGCATAGGCCCGGCGGGGCGCGTGCGCAGGCTCCGGGCTCCCGGCGGGACGCCCCGGGCGTGCGGGCCCGTCCACGGTGGCGGCACGGCGCGGGGAGGCCGGGCCCGGGAGGCGGTCGGCGGGGGGCCGGCGGGGGACAATGGCGGGGTGATCAGTAGCCCCGTTCTCGACCCGACCCGCCTCGCCAAGCTGCGCGAGGCGCTGCTCGCCGCCTCGTTCACCGCCGACGGGTGCCTGGACCTGCTCGGACCCACCGCCTACGCGGCGTTGGCCCGCAGCGAGGCGGTCCCGGCGCTGCGCGCGACGCGCGGCGGCAGCCCGCTGGAGACGCTGGTGCGGCTGTTCCTGCTGCAGCAGCCGGTGCCGTACCGGGCCGCGGCCGCGGCGCTGCCGGTGGAGGACTGCCTGGCCGACGGCTGGCTGCGCCCGGACGGGGACCTGGTGCGCGCCACCGTCGACGTCCGGCCGTACGCCAACGAGGTTGCCGGGCTGCCCGGTTCGGATGCCTGGGTGGTCTCCGACCTGGGCTGCGCGGTGGGCGGCGCGGGCGGCATCGGCTCCGGCGAGACCGCGCACGGGGTGGCCCGCAAGGACCTGGTGCTGGGTGTCGGCGGCGCCTCGACCACGCTGGCCAACATCACCGTGCGCCGCCCGGTGCGGGCCGCGCTGGACCTCGGCGCGGGTTCCGGCGTGCAGGCGCTGCACGCGGCCCGGCACGCCGGCACGGTCACCGCCACCGACCTCAATCCGCGTGCGCTGCGCTTCACCGAGCTGACCCTGGCGCTGTCCGGTTTCGACCACTCCGAGGTGCTCTCCGGCAGCCTCTTCGAGCCGGTCGGGGAACGGAAGTTCGACCTGATCGTCTCCAACCCGCCGTTCGTCATCTCGCCGACCGGCCGGTTCACCTACCGGGACGGCGGCATGGCCGGCGACGACCTGTGCCGCAGCCTGGTCCGCTCGGCCGCCGACCACCTGGAGCCCGGCGGTTACTGCCAGTTGCTCGCGAACTGGCAGCACGTCGAGGGCGAGGACTGGCAGGAGCGGCTGGCCGGCTGGGTCGCGGGCACCGGGCTGGACGCCTGGATCGTCCAGCGCGAGGTCCAGGACGTGGCCCAGTACGCGGAGTTGTGGTTGCGCGACGGCGGCGACCACCGCGGCCCCGGCGGCGACTACCAGGCCCGCTACGGCGAGTGGCTGGACGCCTTCGAGGCGGGCCGGGTCGAGGGCGTCGGCATGGGGTGGATCACCCTGCGGGCGGGCGGCGCCGAGCGTCCGACCGTCCGGGTCGAGGAGTGGCCGCACCCGGTGGAGCAGCCGCTCGGCCCGCACATCGAGACCTGGTTCGACCGGCAGGACTTCCTCCGCTCGCACGACGACGCGGGCCTGCTCGCGACCCGCTACATGCTGGCGGACGAGGTGGTCCAGGAGCAGGTCGGTGCGCCGGGCGCGGAGGACCCGGAGCACGTGATCCTGCGTCACAACCGGGGCATGCGAAGGGCCACCAAGGTGGACACCGTGGGGGCCGGCTTCGTGGGCGTCTGCGACGGGACGCTGGCGGCGGGCGAGATCGTGGACGCCATCGCGCAGCTGCTCGGTGAGGACCGGGTGGTCCTGCGCGACCGGGTGCCGGAGTCGCTGCGGCTGCTGACCGAGCAGGGGTTCATCGACCCGGTCCGCTGAGCGGGGCCGGTGAGTGAGGTCGCCGAGCGGGGGTCGCCGAGCGGGGGCCGCTGAGCGAGGGCCGCTGAGTCGGGCCCGGCGAACCGGGCCCGTCGAGTCGGTCGGCCGCGCCGGGCAGGGCCCTGCAGGGCCGGCCGAGCCTGCCCCGCGGGGCGGTTCACCCGCCCGTACCCCCTGGTTCGTCCGGTGGTCCCCGAACGGCTGCCCCCCGTTGGTCCTCCGCTGTGAGGCTCTGCCCACAGGCTGTGGACAGAGCTGGGGAGCCGGGGGCCAGGGGTGGACACGACGACGGCGACGGTGGGCGGGGTCGTGCTCGTCCTCTTCGGTGGCGTGCTGCTGCTCTGGTGCGCCGCCGAAGTGCGCCTTCGCCACCTGGTGCGCCGCCGGGGGGTCGCGGTGGTGGCCACGGTGGTGGCCGAGGACGACGCGCACGGGCAGCTGGACAGCGCGCCGCTGCTGTCCTTCCCGGTGCCGTCCCCGGTCGCCGGTTCCGGCGCGTGCCGGATCGCGGGGCTGGTGCTCACCCGTCCGCGCGGGCACACCCCGCTGCGCCGCCCGGACCGTTTCGCGCCCGGTGCCCCGGTGCGGATCTGCTACGACCCGCAGCGCCCGAGCCGGGCGGTGCTGGCGGCCGGCGAGATCGGGCGGGGGGCCCTCGTCGACCTGCTGTGGAGCGCCCTGGGCGTGGCCTGTCTCGCGGCGGGTGCCGGGCTGCTGGCCACGGTCGGCGGCTGAGCGCTCCGCCCGCTCCCGGGGACGTCGCCCCGCGCGCGCTCGACGGGGGTCCGCCCGCCCGTCGATTTTCCGTTGACAGATCTTGAAATCCGTCATTCCATCCTCCGGAACCTGCCGAAGGCCCCCTCCACGGGGCGCGAACCCGCGTCATCGGGTTACCGTTCGAGTGGCGTCGGTGAGCCCGGCAAGTGAAAAAGCGGGATCCGTCCGTTTGACAAGGGTGGCCGGGGTACGGTCACACTCCGCTGGTGGGGTGTCGTGCAGCGGCGGCCCCGGGACGGTGGAGGGGTCGGGCGGAGCGCAGCCCGTGCTGCCGCGCCGACCAGCCACATAAGGACCGGGAGAGAAGAGCGAAGGTGTCCCCGAGCAGCGAGACCGCGCACGGACAGCGACTCGTCATTGTCGAGTCGCCGGCCAAGGCGAAGACGATCAAGGGCTACCTTGGCCCCGGCTACATCGTCGAGGCGAGCGTCGGGCACATCCGCGACCTCCCCAGCACCGCGGCCGAGGTGCCGGAGAAGTACACCGGCGAGGTGCGCCGCCTCGGGGTGGACGTCGACCACGACTTCGCACCCATCTACGTGGTCAACGCGGACAAGAAGTCCCAGGTCAGCAAGTTGAAGTCGCTGCTCGCGGAGTCCGACGAGCTCTTCCTCGCCACCGATGAGGACCGCGAGGGCGAGGCCATCGCGTGGCACCTGCAGCAGGTGCTCAAGCCCAAGGTGCCGGTGCACCGGATGGTGTTCCACGAGATCACCAAGTCGGCGATCCAGGAGGCCGTGGCCAACCCGCGCGAACTCAACCAGCGCCTGGTCGACGCCCAGGAGACCCGTCGCATCCTCGACCGCCTCTACGGCTTCGAGGTCTCGCCGGTGCTATGGAAGAAGGTCATGCCGAAGCTGTCGGCGGGCCGCGTGCAGTCCGTCGCGACCCGGCTGGTGGTCGAGCGCGAGCGCGAGCGGATGGCCTTCCGCACCGCCTCGTACTGGGACCTGGTCGGCACCTTCGGCACCGGCCGCACCCCGGCCGACTCCGCGAACCCGGAGACCTTCGGCGCCCGGCTCGCCTCGGTCGACGGCAAGCGGATCGCCAGCGGCCGCGACTTCGGCTCGGACGGCCGGCTGAAGGCCGGCAGCGCCAACAGCCTGCACCTGGACGAGCAGGCCGCCCGGCAGCTGGCCGCCGCCCTGGAGCGCACCGCGTTCAGCGTCCGCAGCGTCGAGTCCAAGCCGTACCGCCGCTCGCCGTACGCGCCGTTCCGGACCACCACGCTCCAGCAGGAGGCCAGCCGCAAGCTCGGCTTCGGCGCCAAGCGGACCATGCAGGTGGCCCAGAAGCTGTACGAGAACGGCTTCATCACCTATATGCGCACCGACTCCACCACGCTGTCGGACACCGCGATCTCGGCCGCCCGCGCCCAGGTCACCCAGCTGTACGGCGCCGACTACCTGCCGGACGCCCCGCGCACCTACGCCAGCAAGGTCAAGAACGCGCAGGAGGCGCACGAGGCCGTCCGCCCCTCCGGCGACCGCTTCCGCACCCCCGCCGAGACCGGCCTGACCGGCGACGACTTCCGGCTCTACGAGCTGATCTGGATGCGCACCGTCGCCTCCCAGATGAAGGACGCGGTCGGCCAGTCCGTCACCGTCCGGGTCGGCGGCACCTCCGCCGACGGCCGGGACGTCGAGTTCTCCGCCTCCGGCAAGATCATCACCTTCCACGGCTTCCTCAAGGCCTACGTCGAGGGCGCCGACGACCCGAACGCCGAGCTCGACGACCGCGAGCGCCGGCTGCCGCAGGTCACCCAGGGCGACCCGCTGGGCGCCGAGCGGATCACCCCGGAGGGCCACGCCACCAAGCCGCCGGCCCGCTACACCGAGGCCTCGCTGGTCAAGGAGCTGGAGGACCGGGAGATCGGCCGCCCCTCCACCTACGCGTCGATCATCGACACGATCATCCAGCGCCGGTACGTGTTCAAGAAGGGGACGGCGCTGGTTCCGTCGTTCCTCTCCTTCGCGGTGGTCAACCTGCTGGAGAAGCACTTCGGCCGGCTGGTCGACTACGACTTCACCGCCAGGATGGAGGACGACCTCGACCGCATCGCGGCCGGCGAGGCGAAGTCCGTGCCGTGGCTGAAGCGCTTCTACTTCGGCGAGGGCGAGGGCCTCTCGGCCGGTGGCGCCGCCGAGGCCGGCAACGGCGACGGCGACCACCTGGGCGGCCTGAAGGAACTGGTCACCGACCTCGGCGCGATCGACGCCCGGGAGATCAGCTCCTTCCGGATCAGCGAGGACATCACCCTGCGGGTCGGCCGCTACGGCCCGTACGTCGAGCGCGCCTCCACCGTCGAGGGCGAGCCCGGCCAGCGCGCCGACATCCCGGACGAGCTGCCGCCGGACGAGCTCACCGTCGAGCTGGCCGAGGAGCTGCTGGCCAAGCCCAGCGGCGACTTCGAGCTCGGCGCCGACCCGGTCAGCGGCAACATGCTGGTCGCCAAGGACGGCCGCTACGGCCCGTACGTGACCGAGATCCTGCCCGAGGGCACGCCCAAGACCGGCAAGAACGCGGTCAAGCCGCGCACCGCCTCGCTCTTCAAGACGATGTCCCTGGACACCGTCACCCTGGAGGACGCGCTCCGGCTGCTCTCGCTGCCGCGCGTGGTCGGCACCGACGCCGAGGGCGCGGAGATCACGGCGCAGAACGGCCGCTACGGCCCGTACCTCAAGCGCGGCACCGACTCCCGCTCGCTCACCAGCGAGGACCAGCTCTTCACGATCACCCTCGACGAGGCGCTGGCGATCTACGCCCAGCCCAAGCAGCGCGGCCGGGCCGCCGCCGCCCCGCCGCTCAAGGAGCTGGGCAACGACCCGGTCAGCGAGCGCCCGGTGGTGGTCAAGGACGGACGGTTCGGCCCGTACGTGACCGACGGCGAGACCAACGCGACGCTCCGCAAGGACGACGACGTCGAGACCATCACGCCGGAGCGCGGCTACGAGCTGCTCGCCGAGAAGCGGGCGCGCGGACCGGTGAAGAAGGTGGCGAAGAAGGCCCCGGCGAAGAAGACGGCGGCCAAGAAGGCGACCACGACCAAGACCGCGGCCACCAAGACCGCGGCCGCGAAGAAGACCGCCGCCAAGAAGACCACCACCAAGACGGCGGCGGCGAAGAAGACGGCGGCCAAGAAGACCGCCGCGAGCAAGACCACGGCGACCGACGAGGGCTGACCCCCGGTCGCCGCCGACGGGCCCGCATCCCCCGATCCAGGGGGTGCGGGCCCGGGCGCTGTCGTGGGCCGGGCGGTGGCCGGTGGCGACACGACGGTGGCACGGCGGTGATCGGGTGGTGGCCGGCGGTGACACGACGGTGGCAACACGACGGTGATCGGGTGGTGGCACGACGATGATCGGGCGTCGGTCGGCGATGGCCGGGTGGTGATCGGGCGTCGGTCGGGCGGCGGCCGGGTGGGGATCCGGGCCGGGGACGGGTGCGGGGATCTGTGCGGGGAACGTCACAACCCGGTGATGAGCGGGATCCGGAAGCCCGTTCACCACAATCCGGCCAAGCCTCGCCCGCTACGCTGACCGTATGACGAGCGAGGAGCAGCCCACCCCCAGCGCCGCCCCGGACGCCAGAGCCGTGACGCCCGACCTGCCCGAGGTCGCGCCCGCCGGGACCCCGGTGGACCGGGCCCGGGCACTGCTGCGGACGCGCGCCTACCGGCGGCTGTGGACCACCCAGCTGCTCGGCGGCACCGCCGACCGGCTCGGCCTGCTGGTGCTGCTCGCGCTCACCGTGATCGCCGCCGCGATCGGCGGCCGGTTCGGCGACCTGCCGCGCAGCCTCGCCTTCGCCACCGCCGCGGTCCTCGCCGTCCGCGTGGTGGCCACCGGCCTGGTCGGTGTGGCGCTGCTCGGCCCGGTGCACCGGCTGGTCGCGGGCAGGCTCGACCGGCGCTGGACCATGTTCGGCGCCGACGTGCTGCGCGCCCTGCTGATCGGCCTCGCCCCCTGGTGGACCGTCTGGCTGGGCTCCGGGACGAAGACCTCCGGCGCCGCGACCTACGTCCTGCTCGCCACCGTGTTCGTCACCGGTGCCGCCGAGCGGGTCTGGGAGATCGCCAAGGCCGCCGCCGTCCCCGGCCTGCTGCCGCCGGCCGACCCCTACGCCCCGGCCGCCGAACAGCGGCCCGCCGCCGCCAACCTGGACACCGTCCGGGTGATCGACCGCTTCACCGGCTGGGTCACCCTGCCGCTGGCGGCCGTCGGCCTGGTCGGCCTCACCCTGCTCAACAACATCGGTGCGGCGGCCGGCTCCGACTGGCTCCGCGCCCACCAGCTCACCTTCGCGGCGCTCGGCGCGGCCGGACTGTTCGCCGCCTCGGCGGTCCGCGGGTACGTCCGGCAGCTGCCCGTCGGCCCGGTGGCCGTCGCCCCGGTCTCCCCGCTGCAGGGCCTGCGCGCCCCGACCGACGCCGCCCCCGGTCCGGCCCTGGGCAAGGGCCGCACCGGCAGCGCCCCGTACTTCACCTTCGCCGTCGCCGCCGCCTTCGCCTCGATGGCGGGCGTCGCCGCGCTGGCGCTGCTCACCGCCGCCGAGCACCGGGCCGGGCCGATCGGCTACGGCCTGGTGGTGCTCGCCGCCACCGCGACCCCCGCCCTCGGCGCCCGCCTCACCCGGGCCACCCTGCCCTCGCTCTCCCGCCGCCGACTGCTCGCGCTGGCGCTGCTCACCCAGGGCGTCGCACTGATCCTGGCCGGGCTGGTGCTGGACTTCGTGCTGGTCCTGCTGCTCACCGTGCTGGCCGCGCTGGCGGCCGGGATCGTCGTCTCGGCCGGGCGCACCCTGCTCGCGCAGGAGGTCGAGGAGGCCCGGCTGCCGAAGGTCACCGAGCACCTGTTCGCGGTGCTGCGGGTCGTGGTCGCCGCCGCGCTGGTCGTCGTCCCGCTGATCGCCGCCGCTTACGGGGACGTCGAGTACGGCACCGTCGAGCCCGGCTCCTTCACCTTCATCCACGGCGGCGCCGCCCTCGCCGTCGCCACCGCGGGGCTGCTCACGCTGGTGCTCGCCGCCGTCGTGCTGCTGCGCACCGACGACCGGCGCGGCACCGTGCCCTTCGGCCGGGACCTGGTGGACGCCGTGCGCGGCGCCGCCGGCCCGGTGCCGCACCGCGGCGCGGGCACCGGCTTCTTCATCGCCCTCGAAGGCGGCGACGGCGCCGGCAAGTCCACCCAGGCCCAGGCACTCGCCGAGTGGATCCGCGGCAAGGGCCACGAGGTCGTGCTCACCCGCGAGCCCGGCGGCAGCCCGGTCGGCCAGCGGCTGCGCGGCCTCGTCCTGGACGTCGGCAACACCGGCCTGTCGCACCGCGCCGAGGCGCTGATCTACGCCGCCGACCGCGCCGAGCACGTCGAGAACGTCATCCGGCCGGCCCTCGCCCGCGGCGCCGTGGTGATCACCGACCGGTACATGGATTCCTCCATCGCCTACCAGGGCGCCGGGCGCGACCTCGCCGCGACCGAGGTCGCCCGGATCTCCCGCTGGGCCACCGGCGGTCTGCTGCCCGACCTGACCGTCGTCCTGGACGTCGACCCGACCCGGGCCCGGGAGCGCTTCACCGAGGCCCTGGACCGGCTGGAGTCCGAGCCCACCGAGTTCCACCAGCGGGTCCGGGCCGGCTTCCTCGCCCTCGCGGCCGCCGACCCGGCGCGCTACCTGGTCGTGGACGGCAGCCAGGCCCCCGGCTTCGTCACCACCGCCATCCGGCACCGGCTCGACCGCGAGCTGCCGCTCTCCGAGCAGGAGAAGGCCGCCCGCGCCGAGCAGGAGCGGCTGGCCCGGGAGGAGGCCGAGCGCCGCGCCGCCGAGGAGGCCCGGAGGAAGGCCGAGGAGGAGGCTGCCGAGCGCAAGCGGCAGGAAGTGCTGGCGCAGCTGCGCGCCGAGCAGGCGGAGAAGGAGCGGCTGGCCAAGGAGGAGGCCGAGCGGGCCGCCGCCGAGGCCCGCCGCAAGGCCGAGGAGGAGGCCCGCCGCCGGGCGGAGGAGGAGGCCGAGCGCCGCGCCGCCGAGGAGGCCGAGCGTCGTGCCGCCGAGCAGGTCCGGCTGGCGGCCGAGGCCGCCGAGCGCAAGCGGATCGCCGACGAGGCGGCGGCTCAGGCCGAACTGCAGCGGCAGCGGGAGCTCGCCCGCGAGGAGCAGCGCCGCCGGGCGGAGGAAGCGCTGCAGCGGGCCGAGGAGGCCCGGCTGGCGCAGGCCGCCGCGCTCGCCGCTGCGGCCGCGGCCGCAGAGACGGCGGCGGACCGGGCGGCCGGTCGGGCCGGGTCGGCGGCGGGCGCCGCGGCCGGGGACGCCGCGACCACGGAGCTGTGGGCGGTCCGGGAGACCCCGCAGGACGCTCCGGGTCGGTCCGCGCCGCGTGGTGCGGAGCACGGTCCGGCGCAGGGTTCGGCACCGGGTTCGGCTCAGGGGCCTGCACAGGGCCCGGCCGACGGGCTCGGGGACGAGGCGACGCGCGAGCTGTCGGTGCGGGACCGGCAGGCGGCGGTCCGGGCGGCCGACGCCACCGAGGCGCGCAAGGCGGCCGCGGCCGCCGGAGCGGTCGACGCGACCGCCAAGCTGCCCGTGGTGCCGGCTTCCGCGGTGGACGAGACGGCCGTGCTGCCGAAGGTGCCGGCGGAGGCCGACCGGACCGAGGTGCTGCCCCGGGTCGGTCCGGGCCGTCCGGTGGAGAGCACGCGTGAGCTGCCGGTGGTCGGCGGGGAGCGTGCGGCGGATCCGCGGGGGCAGGCCCCGGCGCGGCCGCAGTCGCCGCCGCAGCCCCAGCCCCAGCCGGAGTCCCAGCCGCAATCGGCCGCCGAGCGGCCCCGGCCGGAGTGGGCCGAGGAGACGCCGATGGACGACCTGCCGAGCCTCACCGACACCCTGCTCGGGTCGCACGACGAGTGGGCGCGTTGGGAGCACGGCGGCCCGCGGAGCGGTGCGGACCCGCGCGGTGCGGACCCGCGCGGTGCGGACGGTCAGGGCGGGCAGGGCGGCCAGGGTACGCACGGCGCGCAGGGCGGGCCGGCCGGGGGCCAGGGCAAGGACCCGGGCGACGGCAAGGACACGGGCGACGGCAAGGGCCGCCGCTGGGGTCGCCGGGGCTGATCGGGTAGGTGCGGGCGGCGTCGTCGGGACAGGTCCCCGGCGGCGCCGCCTTGCCGTCGGGTACCGGGCGCCGGGTTGCGCCCTCCGGGCGTCGGGTGCCGCTCCCGGGTGGTGGCGCCGCTCGCGGGTGGGGGCGCTCTCCCGGGTGGGGGTTCCGGGCCGCTGGAGGTCCGCCGCCCGGAGTCGGGCGTCGGGCGCCCGTCGTGACCCGGACGGAGCAGTGGCTGTCGGGGCGGAGACGTATGCTCGACCGCGGGGAAGAGGCGCCAGGGGCGCTGCCGTACGGAGCTTGGGAGCAGCAGTGGCCGTCTGGGACGACCTGGTGGGCCAGGAGCGGGTGGTCGAACAGTTGACCGCCGCGGCCCGGGCGGCCGGGGCGACGGTCGAGGCCGGTCGCGGCGCCGCCCCCGTCCAGGGCGGGAACGCCTCCCTGATGACGCACGCCTGGCTGTTCACCGGCCCGCCCGGCGCGGGCCAGGTCACCGCCGCACGGGCCTTCGCCGCGGCCCTCCAGTGCACCAGCCCCGACCTCGCGCTCGGCGGCACGCCCGGCTGCGGGTTCTGCGACGGCTGCCACACCGTGCTGGCCGGCAGCCACGCGGACGTGAAGTACGTGCGGACCGACGGGCTGTCCATCGGCGTGGGCGACATGCGCGCGCTGGTCCTGCGGGCCTCCAGCTACCCGACCGGCGGCCGCTGGTCGGTGATCCTGGTGGACGCCGCGCACCGGCTCACCGAGGCCGCCGCGAACGCGCTGCTGAAGGGCGTGGAGGAGCCCTCCCCGCGCACCGTCTGGCTGCTCTGCGCCCCCTCCGTCCAGGACGTGCTGCCGACCATCCGCTCGCGCTGCCGGCTGCTGGTGCTGCGCAGCCCCGCCGCCGCGGCGGTCGCCGACATGCTGGTCAGCCGGGACGGCGTCGACCCGGAGACCGCCCGGCTCGCCGCACTCGCCGGGCAGGGCGACATCGAGCGCTCGCGCCGTCTCGCCGTGGACGAGAAGGCCCGGACCCGTCGGGCCGAGGTGCTGCGGATCCCGCTGGAGGTCGGCGACATCGGCGGCTGCCTGGCCGCCGCCCAGCGCCTGGTCGACACCGCCAAGGCCGACGCCGAGGCGCTCGCCGAGACCCAGGACGCCAAGGAGACCGACGACCTCAAGGCCGCCTACGGCGCCGCCGAGGGCAGCAAGGCGCCGCGTGGCATGGCCGGGGCGGTCAAGGAGCTGGAGAAGCGGCAGAAGAGCCGCGCCACCCGTACGCGCCGGGAGACCCTCGGGGTCGCCCTGCTCGACCTGCTCGGCTTCTACCGGGACGTGCTCGCGATCCAGCTCGGCTCCACCGGGGTGCTCGCCAACGAGGACCAGCGGCAGGCACTGAACCGGGTCGCTCAGGCCGGCCCGGCGGAGGGCACCCTGCGCCGGATCGAGGCGGTGCTGGCCTGCCGCGAGGCGCTGGACCGCAACGTGGACCCGCTGCTCGCGGTCGAGGCGATGACGGTCGCGCTGCGCGCGGGCTGAGCCGGCCCTCGGCCCGTCCCCGGACCCGCGTCGTCCGTCGTCCGCCCGCCGTCCGCTGTTTGTCCGTCGTTCGTCGTCCGTCGTTCGTCGTCCGCGGGCCGCTCCACCGGCCGACGGCCGTACGCCTCCCGGAGCCGGTGCGCTGTCCCACCTTCGAGTGAACGAGCGATACGCGCCGGGCACACCCGCGTGTGACCGTGCGCCGGTTGTGCACGCTGGGGGCCGACTGCGCCCGGTGGGGCCGGTCGCCCCCGTACGCGCCGGGTCCGGTCCGGCGCCGGCCCTCTCCCGAGGCGGTGCGTCGCATGGTTCGTTCGCTCCTCGTCATTCCCCTGTTGGCTGCCGCCCTCGGCGGGATCTGGCTGGCCCGGGGAGCCCTCCAGCGCTGGCGCGACCTGCGCGCCGCCGAGACCTACGAGCTGGCCGGAGACCGGTGGCCGATGCTGCTGCGGGCGGGCGGGGCGATGGTCTGCGGGGTGTTCGTCACCGGGCTGACAGTGCTCACCGCGCTCGGCGCCTTCGGCGGCATCGGCCGCGGCGACCGGGCGCAGGACCGGGCGGAGCCCGTCGTGGACTCGGCGGGCACCGAGGCCGGCACGGCGGTCCGGCAACAGGCGGCGCCGCCCGCAGCCACCGAGCCGGCCGCCGCCGGTGCTTCCGGTGCCGCCGGTGCTGCGGTGGGGGCCGCGGCGACCGCGGCCGTCACCACCGCCCCCGCCGTGGTCAGCCGGTTCGACAGCGTTGGTCACCCGGGCGGCGGCGAACTGCTCCAGTCCGCCGTGCTCGGCCCCGACGGGCACCCCCGCAACGTCCGGGTCTGGCTGCCGCCGCAGTACGCCAAGGAGCCCAACGCGCGGTTCCCGGTCGTCGTGATGCACGCGGCCGCGCCGCGCAAGACCGCCGACGCCGAGGTCCCGGACGTCTTCGAGGGCATCGGGTCGGCGTTGCAGACCGGCAAGACCCGGCCCTTCATCCTGGTCGCCCCCGAGGCGCCGAACGGCACCGCGCACCCCTGTGAGCTGGTCGCCGCCGCTCCGGCCGCCGTCGCCGACGACACGACGCTGCGCACCACCGTCGCCGCCTCCTTCCGCACCCTGCCGCCCGGCCCGGCCTCCTGGGGCACCCTCGGCGTCGACGGCGGCGCGCCGTGCGCGGCGGCCGCCGGGCTGGCCCGCCCCGACCTGTACGGCGCGGCCGCGGCGGTCTCCGGCCGGTACGACGCCGCCGCCCTCACCCAGACCGGGGCCGAGGCCCCGACCGGCAGCGCGGCCAAGCTGCTGCTGGCCGCGGCCAAGGCCGACTCCGCCGGGCTGGACGCGGCCCGCAAGCTCCAGGCCGCGCTCAAGGCGGGCCCCGGCCCGGCGGCCAAGGCCGACGTGCGGATCTCGGACAACGTGCAGGACTTCACCCCCGACCGGGAGCGGCTGCGGCTGGTCCGGCAAGCGGCGCAGTTCCTGGCCGAGGCGTTGGCCAAGGCGTCCTGAGCGCCCGTCGAGCGGGCGTTACGCTGCCCGGTACCCGGGGTGGGTGCCGGGCAGCGGCGTTTCCACCGCTCGTCGGATCGTCGGGTCGTCGGAGGCCGTTCCCGTCGTTCCGTGCATTCCCGTCGTTCCTTCCCATCGTCCTTCGAGGAGAGCAGCCGGATGAGGGCCTTCGGGCGGGTGCGGGTACTGGCCGGGGTGACGCGGGTGTCGGCCGCGGCGCTGGCCGTCGGGCTGCTGGCGGGCGGGTGCGGGTCCGGTCCGTCCGGGGCGCCGGGGGCGGCCTCCTCGGACGCGTCCGGCTCCGGCGCGACCTCGGCCCCGGTGGCCCCCGGCGGGCCGGGGGCCACCCCGCTGGAGCCGCTGCCCACCGTCGTCCCGGCCGCGCTCGCGCCGTACTACGCGCAGCGGTTGGCCTGGCAGCCGTGCGACGGCGGGTTCGAGTGCACGACGTTCCGGGTACCGCTGGACTACGACCGGCCGGGGGACGGCGACCTCACCCTGGCGGCCGCCCGCGCGGCGGCGGAACCCGCCGCGACCGGCGCCGGCTCCCGGGAGCCGCGGCTCGGTTCGCTGTTGCTCAACCCGGGCGGGCCCGGCGGCTCGGCGGTCGAGTACCTGGAGTCCACCGCCCGGACGTACGACAACGGGGTGCGGGCCCGCTACGACTTGGTCGGCCTCGACCCGCGCGGGGTGGGCCGCAGCAACCCGGTCACCTGCCTGAGCGGTGACCGAATGGACGCCTTCACCGCCGTCGACCTGACCCCCGGTGACCAGCACGGGATCGACGACCTGGTCGCCGCCGACAAGGAGTTCGCCGACGGCTGCCGCAAGCAGGCCGGGGCAGCGCTCGGCCACCTCAGCACCGTCGAGGCCGCCCGGGACATGGACGTCCTGCGCGCGCTGCTGGGCGACGAGCGGCTGAACTTCGTCGGCAAGTCCTACGGCACCTTCCTCGGCGCCACCTACGCCGGGCTCTTCCCGACCCGGGTCGGCCGGCTGGTGCTGGACGGCGCCATGGACCCGGCGCTCGACTCGGTCACCGGCAACCGCACCCAGGCCGGCGGCTTCGAGACCGCCTGGGCCGCCTTCGCCAAGGACTGCGCCAAGCGCGAGGACTGCCCGCTCGGCCGGACCGAACAGCAGGCCGGCGAGCAGCTCACCGCGCTGTTCGCGGCCGTCCGGACCGCCCCGCTGCCCACCGGCGACAACGGCCGCCGGCTCACCGAGTCCCAGGCGACCACCGGCGTCATCGAGGCCATGTACGCCGACTTCCTCTGGCCCAAGCTGCGCTCCGCGCTCGCCGACGCCAGGGCGGGCGACGGCAGCGGGCTGCTGAAGCTCTCCGACGCCTACTACGGGCGGGAGGCGGACGGCTCGTACCCCAACCTGATGTCCGCCAACACCGCGGTGAACTGCCTCGACCTGCCCGCGCCGTTCCGCGGGCCGGAGGACGTCCAGCGGGCGGTGCCGGACTTCGAGCAGGTCTCGCCGCACTTCGGGCGGGACATGGCGTGGATGGCGCTGACCTGCGCGTACTGGCCGGTCCGGGCGACCGGCGCGGCGCACACCATCCGGGCGTCCGGCGCCGCCCCGATCGTCGTCATCGGCACCACCCGCGACCCGGCCACCCCGTACGCCTGGGCCCGGTCCCTGGCCGGGCAGCTGGAGTCCGGCCGCCTGCTGACCTTCGACGGGGACGGCCACACCGCGTACGGCCGGCACAGCACCTGCGTGGACGGCGCGGTGAACCGCTTCCTGCTGACCGGGGAGGCCCCTGAGCAGGACACGCGCTGCGACCGGTAGGGCGTGGGGTTCCGGACGGCCGGTAGGTAGTTTTCACTTCAATCGATTACCGGTACGACGTTACGATGAGCGCCCCCTGCCACCCTTCCCCGCACCGGAGCTCAACGTGCTCGGAGTCAACGACCTGGCGACGTACGTCCTCGGCGCCCTCGTCATCATCCTGCTGCCCGGCCCCAACTCCCTGTACGTGCTGTCCGTCGCCGCCCGCAAGGGCGTCCGGACCGGCTACCGGGCCGCCGCCGGCGTCTTCGTCGGCGACCTCACCCTGATCAGCCTCACCTCGATCGGCGCGGCCTCCCTGCTGAAGGCCAACCCGGCCGTCTTCGCGGTGGTCAAGTTCGGCGGCGCCGCCTACCTGCTTTGGATCGGCTACGGCATGCTCCGCGCCGCCCGCGGCCTCTGGCTCGAACACCGGGCCGCCGCCGACACCACCGCCGAGCCGGACCCCGAGTCCGCCGAGAACCCCTTCCGCCGCGCCCTCGTGGTCAGCCTCCTCAACCCGAAGGCCATCCTCTTCCTGCTCTCCTTCTTCACCCAGTTCGTCGACCCGTCCTACAGACAGCCCGCCCTCTCCTTCGCCCTCCTCGGTGGCATCCTGCAGACCTTCAGCCTGCTCTACCTCTCCCTGCTGATATTCGCCGGCACCACCCTCGCCACCGCCTTCCGCCGCCGCAAGCGTCTCTCCGCCACCCTCACCAGCGGCGTCGCCGTCCTCTTCGCCGGCTTCGCCGCCAAACTCGCCGTCTCCTCCGCCTGACCCGCCCCCCGGGTATCCGGGTACGGATCACCCGCCAACCTGTGTAGACTGGCCCGCGTTGCCGCCACACACGGCAACGGTGCCGCCTTAGCTCAGTTGGCCAGAGCAACGCACTCGTAATGCGTAGGTCGCGGGTTCGAATCCCGCAGGCGGCTCGGTTCGAAGCCCAGGTCAGATCGGTTCTGACCTGGGCTTCTTCGTGTTCGTGGGCACTGGGGTGACCGGAGGGGCGGGCCGGGCCCGGCGGTGGGGGACCGCCGGGCCCGGGGGTGGTTACTGGCGGCCGTTCGCGAGGTCGAGGGGGCGGATCCGCAGGGCGAGGCGGGCCGGGAGCAGGCTGGCGAGGAGCGCGAGCACCAGGCAGACGGCCGTGGCTCCGGCGAGGGTGGTCCACGGCAGGTCGAGGGCTGCGGAGCGGGTGGCGTCGAGGACGCGGTTCTCGATCAGCAGGACGGTCGCGTACTGGGTGACCAGGGTGACGGCCAGTCCGAGGGCCGCCGCGGTGGCGACGACCAGCAGGGTCTCGACGGCGACCACGCGCAGGACCTGGCGGCGGGTGCCGCCGGTGAGGCGCAGGGTGGCGAAGTCCCGCAGGCGGTCACCGGTGGACATCATCATCGTGTTGACGATGGCGATCAGCGCGTAGAGCAGGGCCGGGCCGAGGATCGCCAGCATGGAGATCCAGCCGTTCTTCGTGGTCCGGTCGTTGTGGGCGCCGATCCAGTCCGTGCCCGCGGTGGCGTGGGCCGCGGTGCCGCCCACCGCGGCCGTGACCTGGTCGGGGCCCGCGCCGGTGGACAGGTAGGCGACGGAGACGGTGCCCGGGCCGGGGACGGCCTCGCGGGGGACGACGATCTCGGGCAGGTGCGGCAGCAGGTGGCCGATCTGGGCGACCAGCCGCAGCGGCTCCCGGGTGCCGTCCGCGAGGCGGGCGTTCAGGGTGTCGCCGACGTGCCAGCCGAAGACCCGGGCCATGTCGGTGGAGACCGCGACCGTCCTGCCGTGCAGGTCGGCGAGCGAACCGGCGTCGGTGGTCAGGTTCCAGGCCTCGCGCAGGTCGCCGTCGACCGCGAGGCCGTCCTCCGGGATCGGCAGGTCGCCGGGGCGGCCGGGGACGGGCTGCTGGTCCGGGGTGGCCAGGCCGTCGAACCGGACGGTGGCGGCGGTGGTCAGCCGGGCGTCCGGGAGGGCGGCGAGGTTGCGCAGGGCGTCGGCGGGCACGGCGTGGCCGTCGGACGGCTCGACCACGTACCCGGCCTTGAGGGCGGCTCGGCCCTGGGTGGCGAGTGCGTCGCCGAACGCCACCGTGCCGCCGACCACCGAGCCGGCCAGGCCGATCACCAGGAAGACCGGCGTCGCGGTGGAGACGGTGCGACGGATCGCGGCGAGGGCGTTCTGGCGGGCGATCAGCCCGGCCGCGCCGGGCAGCAGCGGGACGAGCGCGGTGAACAGGCGCACCAGCGGTGGCACCAGCACCGGGGCGACCAGGACGACCGCGAGCACCGCCATGACGTCGAAGAGCAGCGCGAACTGCGGGGTGGTCTGCGGATCGCGGGACTGCGGGTCGGCCAGCATCGAGGCGGGCATCGAGACGAACGTCGACAGGGTGTAGCCGAAGACGCAGAGGAAGAGGCCGGAGGCCACCCAGCGGACGGGCGGCATCACCTTCCGGTCGACGGCGACCTCGTTGAGCGCCTCCACCGGCCGCACCCGGCCGGCCCGGCGGGACGCCGCGTAGGCGCCGAGCAGGGCGACGAGCAGGCCGCCCGAGGCGGCGAGCAGCAGCGGCAGCGCTGCCGGTTCGGCGTGGAATCCGCTCGGGGCGGCGCCTTGGTCGACCAGCCAGCCGGCGATCGCCGGGGCGACGGCCAGGCCCGCCGCGCAGCCCGTGACCGCGGCGGACAGCGCCACCACCATGGCCTCGCCGAGGACCAGGGCCCGGACCTGGCGGGGCGTGGCGCCGACCGCGCGCAGCATCGCCGTCTCCTGGCGGCGCTGGGCGACGGCGAAGGCGAAGGTCGAGGAGACCACGAAGACCGAGACGAACCCGGCCATGGCGGCCATGAAGCTCACCAGCTTGTGCAGCGAGGGCGCGCCGGGCAGCGAGTCCTCGCCCATGGTGGTGTTGAGGAGCACCCCGGCGGCGGACATCACTGCGACGCCGAGGGCGAGCGCGACGAAGGAGCCGACGAAGGACGGCCAGCGGCGGCGCATCGAGACGGCGGCGACCGGGAGGAGGAGACGGAAGCCGGTCATCGGGGGTCACCGTGTCCGGGGGTGCCCGCCTCGTCGGCGCGGTCGGTGGGGGCGGCCTCCTCGCGGGCCTGTTCCAGGGCGGTCATCCGGGCGGCGACGGTCTGCGGGTCCGGGTCCTCCAGGCGGTCGACGACCAGGCCGTCGGCGAGGAAGAGCACGGTGTCGGCGTAGGAGGCGGCGACCGGGTCGTGGGTGACCATGATGGTGCTCTGGCCCTGCCGGTCGACGAGGGACCGGAGCAGGGTGAGTACCTCGCGGCTGCTGGAGCTGTCCAGGGCGCCGGTGGGCTCGTCCGCGAAGAGCACCTCCGGGGCGGAGATCAGCGCGCGGGCGATCGCCACCCGTTGCTGCTGGCCGCCGGACATCTGCGAGGGCAGGTGGCCGGTCCGCTCGCCGAGGCCCACCTGGGCCAGGGCGGCCCGGACCTGTGCGGGGTCGGGCCTGCGGCCGGCCAGGCGCAGCGGCAGGCCGACGTTCTGTTCGGCGGTCAGGGCACCGAGCAGGTTGAACGCCTGGAAGACGAAGCCGAGGCGTTCCCGGCGCAGTTCGGTCAGTGCGGTCTCGTCGAGGCCGCCGAGGTCGATGCCGTCGACAACGACGGTGCCGGAGTCCGGGCGGTCGAGCCCGGCGGCGCACTGGAGCAGGGTGCTCTTGCCGGATCCGGAGGGTCCCATGACGGCGGTGAAGCTGCCGCGGGCGAAGCCGAGGGTGACTCCGGCCAGCGCGGTGACGGTGTTCTGGCCGGTTCCGTAGGAGCGGGTGACCTGCTCCAGTCTTACTACATCGTTGTCGTTCATGATGATCGACTTCCTACCAGGTCTTCGGGAACGGCGGTATGACGTTCCGGTAGGAGTGGGGCGGGAAGGGGGCGCCCCGGTGGGGTGGTGGTGAGGCAGTCTCGGCCCCGGTCGGGCCCCGGTCGGGCCCGGGGAGGCCCCGGGTCCGACCGGCCCGACCGGGGCCGGGCGGGCTAGGCGGCGATGGCGAGGACCTGTGGCTGCGCGAGCGTCTTGTACACGGCGGTGCGCAGCTCGATCGAACGGTCGAGTCTCGCCGCGTTGAAGTAGAGATGACTGTGTATCAACAGCTCGTGGTCCACGAGGAGTTCGAGTTCCGGGTGGAACGAGAACGGGATGATCGAGCCGCTCGCGCAGCCGCTCAACCGCTCGGCGGTGGTGCGGTCCGCGAAGCCGACCCGACTGGATCCGAGGGCCCGGCCGACGGCGTCGAGGTCGACCCGGCGGTCGCCCGGCACCACGGCGAGCGCGTACCGTCCGCCACCGTCCTGTTTGCTGCGCTTGGCCCGGACGACGATGGACTTGGCGGCCTGCTCCAGCGGGTGGCCGCGCAGCTCGCTGGCGAGGGCGGTGTTCCCCTCCGGCTCGTGGCAGATCGTGCGGTAGGCGGCCGGGTCCGCCGAAAGCAGGTCCAACAGCCTGCTGTAGGTGGAGAGTTCAGGGAGCTCGGGAAGGTCGGGGAGCTCGGGGAGGTCGGGGAGTCCGGCGGGGGTGGCGGAGTCGGACGGGTCGGAAGAGTCGGCGATCCCGGTCGGTCGTCCGTCGGTGGCCGGGCTCGTGGTGGACAGGGCAGGGGTCATGGGTGCGGTCCTCACAGACGGGCATCGGGGCGTGGAGCGGCCCGCGCCCTGCCTGCGCAGCACGACGGGCCGTCGTTCTGGGCCTTGCCTGGTGCTGTGGTGCGGTCGACCGTCCCGGGGGGTGCGCGGTCTGCCCTGCCGCGCTCCGAACGGATGGTGCGGCGAGGGTCGGGCCCGTGCGGGCTCCCGTGTGTTCGGCGCCTCCGGGACCGGGCCATCGTACTCCGGGGCCGGGCCCGGGGCGGGGCCCGATCTGCCGGTTGACCGGCAGCTTTGCGGATCGGGACCCGCCCTGGGGAGCCCCGTTGCCGGAGGCGCCGGCCGCCCGGTCCGGGCCGCCGCCGGCTACTGGTCGAGGTAGGTGAGGACGGCCAGCACGCGACGGTTGTCGGTGTCGGTCTGGAGGAGGCCGAGCTTGCCGAAGATGTTGCCGATGTGCTTCGCCACGGCCTTCTCGGTGATGAACAGGGCCTGGGAGATACCGGCGTTGGAACGGCCCTGGGCGAGCGCTTCGAGGACCTCGCGCTCGCGGTCGGAGAGGGCGGCCAGGGCGGTGTCGCGCCCCTTGCGGACCAGCAGGCCGGAGACGACCTCCGGGTCCATGGCGGTGCCGCCGGCCGCCACCCGGTGGATCGAGTCGAGGAACTGGGCGCCGTTGGTGACACGGTCCTTGAGCATGTAGCCGACCCCGCGGCCGCCGGTGGCGAGCAGTTCCCGGGCGTAGAGGGGCTCGACGTACTGGGAGAGGAGCAGGACGGGGAGGCTGGGGTCGGTGCGGCGGGCGGTGAGGGCGGCGCGCAGACCCTCGTCGGTGAAGGTCGGCGGCAGCCGGACGTCGATGATCGAGACGTCCGGCCGCTGCTCGGTGAGGGCCCGCAGGAGGTCCGGTCCGTTGTCCACGGCGGCCACCACCTCGTGGCCGTACGCCTGGAGGAGACGGATCAGGCCGTCCCTCAGGAGGAAGTGGTCCTCGGCGAGGACAATGCGCACGGAAGCTCCATGGTCACCGTGGTGGGGCCGTTGACGGGGCTGCTGACGGCGACGATCCCGTCGAAGGTGGCGAGCCGCCGTTCGACGCCGCGCAGTCCGGTGCCGAGACGGGCGTCCGCGCCGCCCCGCCCGTTGTCGGAGACGGTGACGCGCAGCACGCCGCGATCGTAGCGGAGGTCGATGTGGGCGCGGCCGGCGTCGGAGTGCTTGGCGACGTTGGCGAGGAGCTCCGAGACCGCGAAGTAGACGGCGGACTCCAGCGGCATCTCCGGGCGGCCCGGCAGGTCCGCGGTGACCTCGGTGGGGACGGGGCTGACCATGGCCAACGCCCGGACGGCGTCGACGAGTCCGCGGTCGGCCAGGACCGGCGGGTGGATGCCGCGGACCAGGTCGCGGAGCTCCTCCAAGGCCTTGGCGGAGGACTGGCGCGCCTCGACCAGCAGGGCGCGGACGGCCTGCGGATCCCGCTCCAGCAGGTGCTCGGCGGCGTCCAGGGTCATGCCCATCGCGACCAGGCGGGCCTGCGCGCCGTCGTGCAGGTCGCGCTCGATCCGGCGGATCTCGGCCATCCGGGTGTCGACCGCCGCGCTGCGGGTGGTGGTCAGGTGGGCGATCCGACCGGCCATCAGCTCCTGCTCGCTCGGGGCGAGCATCGCGCGGGTGTAGCGGGTGTGGCGGTGTACGACCCGCGGCGCCAGCCAGAGGGCGAGCGGCAGTTGGAGCACGCCGAGGAGGCCGGCGAGGGCCGCGGTGACCGGGCCTTCGATCGGGATGAACTCGTACCAGAGGCCGTCCAGGACGGTGGACAGCCGGACGCCGAAGAAGGCCAGGAAGACGCCCCAGAGGCCGCTCAGCACGAAGGCGACCGGCAGGAAGGCGAGGAGGCCGCCGACGACCGGCTCGGTGAAGATCCAGGCGAACTCCCGCCGGGTCTGCGGGTCGCCGGTGATCCAGCGGTAGCGGGCGATCATGCCGGAGGCGCCCGCCGGCACCTCCGGCAGCGGGCCGGGCGGGCCCGGTATCCGCACGCCGGACCAGTCCTCGGCCAGCGCCCGTTGACGGTCCGCCAGTGCGCGGACGCCCGCCATGGCGCGCGGCACCAGGCCGAGGCCCGGGCCGACCAGGGTGATCGCCCCGGTCACCCCGAGGGAGTGCCCGAGGGCGACGAAGGACAGGCGGCAGAGTGTCAGCGCCCGCCGCAGACCGGTGAGTCCGGCGGGGATCGAGAACCCCCGGACCTCGACCGGTGCGGGACCTCCCCCGGGTTCCGTCGTGCCGTCCATGGACGTGCCCCTCCCTGTGGTGCCGTTGTGGTGCCGTCGTGGCGCCCCGGCCGCGACGGCCGTGCAGCCATTCTGGCGAGCGCGGGGCGGCGGTGTCGGTGGGAGAAACTCCCCTCTTTTCCCGGCCGGGGACGATCCCGCGGGGGCCGGCGGCTCAGCGGGTGGCGTGGCGTATCGCGCCCACGGCGAGGACTCCCAGCGCCAGGGCGGCGGCGAGGCCGGCGACCGCCGCCGGGGCCGGGGCGCCGGCCCCGGAGACGCCGAGGAAGTCCAGGCCGCGGACGTGGTTGACCATCCCGTACCAGAGCAGTGGGTAGACGGTCTGGAACAGCCGGGGACCGCGGGTGACGGTGCCGCAGAGCATGGCCAGGGCGGGGACCAGCAGGGCCCCGGCCAGCGCGCCCGCGGCGGCCCGGGTCTCCCCGGCGCCGAGCAGCCGGACCACCGGCCCGGCCACCACCGCCAGGGCCGGGACGATCCCGGCGAGCAGGGCGGACAGTGTCCGACGGAGCGGGGACGGACAGGCGCCCAGCAGTTCCTCGACGCTGCCGCCGTCCGCGCGGTGGCCCATCCGGGACCAGAGCAGCACCGGCCAGAGCACGGCGAACGGCAGCACCGCGTGGCTCGGCCCGTCCGGCGCCACACCCAGCGCCAGCGCCGCGATCGCGGCCGCTCCGGCCCACCAGGACCGCTGCCCCCGGACCAGGATCCGTAGCTCCCCGGCGAGCGCGGCGAGCACCGTGCCGCCCCTGCGGGCCGGGGTCAGCCGGGCCGGATCCCGGGCGAAGTCGGCCGGCCCGGCCTCCGGGGCCGCGCCGCCGCCGTCCTGCCGCGGGCCGCCGCGGCCCCACCCGCCCGGGCGCACCCCCGTCGCGCCCGGGCGGAGTCCGGTCGGGGCCGGCCGGGACTCCGCCCCGTCGAAGCGCCGGAACCACAGCGCCCCGAGCAGCGCGAGCCCGACCGCCGCCGCGATCAGCAGCAGCCCCGTCCGGGCGGGCCCGCCAGCCTCGCCCGCCCCGAGACCGGGCCAGTCGAAGGTGCCGAGCACCCGGTTGTCCGCCGTCAGTCCGACCCCGAACTCGACGCCGTCGACCGGCCGCCCACTCGCCGCGATCACCTCCCGGATCGAGGCGGTGATCCGCCGCATGCCCAGGAGGTCCGGACCGCCGCCGGTCTGCGCGCCCAGGACGAACACCAGCCAGACCGCGAACCACACCATCGACCCCAGGCCGCCGCGCAACCCCGGCAGGGTGTCGAAGAGCACCGCGCACCCGGCCACCGCCGCCAGCAGCGGCAGCGTGATCAGGACGTACGGCAGCAGCAGCCGCACCACGTCCACGTGGCCGGAGTCGCCCTTGAGCAGCTGCACGCCGAGCGCCGTCCCGGCCAGGGCGGCCAGCATCGAGCCGAACAGCAGCAGATTGCTGCCGAACTTGCCCGCCAGGTAGGCGAACCGGCTGATCGGCGTGGCGGCGAGCAGCCGGCCCACGCCGCCCTGCTCGTCCCGGGGGATCGCCCCGCGCGCGATGCCGAAGCCCGCCAGCGAGAGCCAGACCGCGCCGCCGAGCGCCGTCACCGTCCCCACGTAGCCGCTGGTGTAGCGGCCGTGCAGGTCGGTCACCTGGAACACCTCCCAGCGGGAGTCGCCGACCGGCGCGGCCAGCAGCCCGAGGGCGAGCGTGCCGAGCAGCACGACCAGGTAGCCGGGCCGCCGCCGACGCTCCCGGAAGTCGGCCAGGGCCAGCGCCCCGATGCGCGTCACCACGCCGCCACCTCCTCGGCGGCCGGGGCGGCGGTGAGCAGCAGGTACGCGTCGTCCAGCCGGGGTGCGACGGGCTCCGCCTCCGGGGCGGGCCGGGCCGCGGACAGCACCCGCGCCCGGACGCCCTGCGGGGTGCGGGTGGTGCCGCCGAGCAGGAACCGGGAACGCAGCGACGGGAGCCGGTCGGCCGCGACGGGCAGCTCCCAGACCGAGCCCTCCGCACGGCGGAGCAACTCCTCCGGGGTGCCGTGGTGCAGCAGCCGGCCGTGTCCCATGACGGCGATCCGGTCGGCGGTGGCGGCCACGTCCGGCACGATGTGGGTGGACAGCACGACGATCCGGTCGGCGCCGAGGCCGCTCAGCAGGCTGCCGAAGCGCAGCCGCTCCTCGGGGTCCAGCCCGACCGTCGGCTCGTCCACGATCAGCAGCGCCGGATCGTTCAGCAGGGCCTGGGCGATGCCGACCCGCTGGCGCATCCCGCCGGACATCGCCCCGAGCCGCTGCCCGGCCGCGCCCGACAGGTTGACCAGGTCGAGCAGTTCGGCGATCCGGGCCTGTGCGGGGCGCCGACGCATCCCCTTGGCGGCGGCCAGGTAGCCGAGGAACTCACGGGCGGTGAGCTGCGGGTAGACGCCGAAGTCCTGCGGGAGGTAGCCGACGGTGCGGCGCAGCGGCCCGGGGTGCCGGGCGGTGTCGACGCCCTCCCACAGCACCTGCCCCGAGGTGGGCCGGGTGACCGTGGCCAGGACGCGCATCAGGCTCGACTTGCCGGCGCCGTTGGCACCGAGCAGGCCGAGCACGCCGGGCCGCAGCGTCAGCGAGAAGGAGTCCACCGCGCGCTTGCCGCCGCGGTACTCCTTGGTCAGGTCGAGGATCCGGAGTTCGGTCACGCACCGAATGCTTCCGGGCCGGCGCGTTCCGCACATCTGCCGTTCGGCAGAGATCCGCGGGGTTTCCGGGCGGAAACGGCGGGAGGGGTGGGCCTTTCGGCACACCCCTCCCGCCGTTCACCCGTTTCAGTCCTCGTCGCCGAGGTCGCCCCCGAGGTCGCCGTCCGGCGTGCCGCTGATCGCGTACCCCTGCCGGCGCGCCTCGTAGCAGGCCACCGTCGCGGCCGCCGACACGTTCAGCGAGCCGACCCGGCCCAGCTGCGGCACGAACACCACCTGGTCGCAGAGCGCCAGCGCGTCGGGCGTGATCCCGCGGTCCTCGTGCCCGAGCACGAACGCCACCGCCGGGGTGAGCTCGGCGGCGAACATCGGCACCGCCTCGTCGGCCAGTTCCAGGCCGACCACCTTGAAGCCGTCCGCCTTCGCCGCGGCCACCGCCTCGGCGACGGTCGGGAAGTGCTCCACCTTCAGGTACTTGTCGGTGCCCATCGCGGCCTTCTGCGCGCCGGACGAGCGCACCGACGGGGTGTCCCCGGCCAGGTACAGCTTCTCGGCGCCCATCGCCGCGCCGGTCCGGACCACCGAGCCGACGTTGAACGGCGACTGCAGGTTCTCCAGGATCATCGCGAGCCGGAACTCGTTGCTGCGCCGCCACGAGCGGTGCAGACGCTTCAGTTCGGTCCCGCGCAGCTGCTTCACGACGTCGTACCTCGTCCATTCTCCGGGCCCTCGCCCACCTCGGGGCGGGGCCGCGCTTCCAGAATCCGGAACCCGTTGACCGAGGTGACCCGGGTCGTCGGGTAGCCCTGGTCGTTCAGCCACTTCTGCAGCGAGTCCGAGCCCAGGTGCTTCTGCACCACGAGGAACGCCGAGCCGTCCGGGGTCAGCCGGCCGAGCCAGTGGGTCAGCAGGCGGCGCAGCGCCGCCTTGCCGATCCGGATCGGCGGGTTGGAGTAGATCGTCGCGAACCGGACGTCCTCCGGGACGTCGTCGGGCAGCGCGGCCTGCACGTTGCCCAGCCCCAGCGCCCCGGCGTTCAGCCGCACCAGCTCCAGGGCGCGCTCGTTGACGTCCACCGCCCAGACCGGCAGCCGCTTGCGCCGGGTCGCCCAGGTGAGCGCGATCGGGCCGTAGCCGCAGCCGACGTCCAGGATCGGACCGCGCACCCGCGGCTGAGGGGCGTTCTCCAGCAGGATCCGGGTGCCCGGGTCGAGCCGGTCGCGGGAGAACACCCCGGCGTCGGTGGTCAGTTCCAGGGTCAGGTCCGGCAGGGACACCGTGATCGGCCGGCGGTCGCTGGCGACCTCGGGTGCACCGGTGAAGTAGTGCGAGCCGGACATGCGTTCCCCGTCGTTCGTATGGGCCTCGGGGCCACCGGGTGGGTGTGGGTAAGCCCTTTGTACGGCACCGATCGTACCCCCGGCGGCCTGGGCGGCGTTCCGCGCGGGCCACCGGCCGGTGCCGTGCCCGACCCCGCGCGCGACGTGGCGGACGGTGCTCCGCGCGGGCCGTCCGGTCAGGCGCTGCCGGGACTCTTGCGGGTGGCCACGTTGATGCGGTTCCAGGCGTTGACGGTGAAGCAGACCGAGATCAGCTGCGCCAGCTCGGCCTCGGTGAAGTGCGCGGCGGCCCGGGCGTACACCGCGTCCGACACCCCGCCGCCGATCCGCGCGATCTCCTCCGCGAGTGCCAGGGCGGCCCGCTCGCCCGCGCTGTACACCCCGGCCGGGGCCTCCGGCCAGACCGGCAGCAGATGGATCCGCTCGTCGGACTCGCCGGCCTTGCGGGCGTCCTTCGCGTGCATGTCGAGGCAGTACGCGCAGCCGTTCAGCTGGGAGGTGCGCATCTGGACGAGTTCGACCAGTGCCGGGTCCAGGCCCGCGCGGGCGGCGGCGTCCAGGGCGATCATCGCGCGGAAGACCTTCGGGACGGTGCGGGCGTAGTCGAGGCGGGCGGGGGTCCCGGTGGTCTCGTTCGTCGTCATGACGTCGACCCTAGGGGCGGAATGAACCCGCTCCCTGGGCCATTGAGTGGCGTATTTCGTGGGTCAATCGGCAGGGCGGGCCGGGTGGGCGCGCGCCCTCCGGCAACACGCCGGGGCGGCCCCGGCGCTTCGCGTCCGGACCCCGGGCGGCGGATACTGCCAGTACCGCCACCCGGATCGCGGGGAGCTTCCGAACAGTGAGGACGGATGCCATGCCGCAGGATCACGAGGAGTACCTGATCGACGAGACCGCCGAGACCGTGGAGCCCGACGAGGAGGCGCCCCGGTCCGACGAGTACGACGAGGTCGCCGAGCGCCGCGCCCTCGGTGCCGACCCGGCCACCGACGTCGCGGACGTCGCGGAGCAGGCCAGGGTGGTCCAGCTCGACGAGGACGAGTACCGGGAGTGAGCCGGCCCGCGCCGCGGGCCCCCCGGGCTCACAGCGCGCGGCGGCGCTGCAGCCAGGCCATCGCCGCCCAGCCCGGCAGCACCGGCAGGATCAGCGTCAGCAGCCGGTACAGCGCCACCGCCGCCAGCGCGCCGCCCTTCTCCATCGACGCGGTCTGCTGCAGCAGCGTGATCAGCGCCCCGTCCACCGCGCCGGCCCCGCCCGGGGTCGGCGCCGCGCTGCCCGCCGCGTTGCCCACCAGGAACACCACCGCGACCGAGGCGAAGGACGGCTCCCGCCCGATCGCGCGGGCACAGCAGTACAGGCAGGAGATCAGGCAGATCGACACCAGCAGCTGCCCGGTCACCCCGACCGCCAGCCGGGCCGGGCTGCGCAGCAGGTCCAGCAGCCGGGGCAGCACCTCGGTGGTCAGCGGCCGCAGCCGGGCCGCCAGCCAGCGCCGGGCCACCGGGATCGCCGACACCACCGCCAGCAGCGCCGCCGCCCCCGCCAGTCCGCCCACCACCGCGGGCAGCGCGTCCAGCTCGGAGCCGCCCGGCTGCATGTCCAGCAGGTAGACGAAAGCCCCCAGCTGCAGCAGGTGCAGCACCAGTCCGATCATCGTCCCGACGCCGACGCTGGACAGCGCCTGCGCCGTCGGGATCCCGGCCCGCTGCAGCAGGCGGGTGTTCAGCGCGACCCCGCCGACCCCGCCGGGCGACACCAGCTTCACGAACGACCCGGCCAGCTGGGCCAGCACCGCGTTGCGGAAGTCCAGCCGCTCCGGGACGAAGCCGACGAAGCCCATCGCCGCCGTGACGTGGCTGGTCGCCGCCGCGACCAGCGCCAGCAGCAGCCACCACGGGTCGGCGTCCGCCAGGGCGGAGACCGGATTGTCCTCCGCCGCGAACAACTGCGGGATCAGCAGCCACCCGGCCACCACCCCGCCCACGACCGCCAGCAGCGTCCGCGGCCGCAGCCGCTCCAGCCGCACCGGCCGCCCCACCACCTGCGGCCGGGCCCGCAGCGCCTCCGCCCGGATCTCCTCCAGCAGCCCGCCCGGCCCGGGGCCGTCGGCGGCGGGGCCGTCGGTCGCGGCGCCGTCGGGGGCACCGCGCCGGGGCGCGGGCACGGAGTCGGCCGCCGTCCCCGGGGCGGGCGGGCCCTCGACGGTTGCGGGCGCGCCGGCCCGTTTCGCGTGGAGCTTGAGGGCGCGGCGGGTGGTGTGGGTGAGGGCGATGGGCTGGAGGAGGGGGAGGGCCGCGTCGACCGGGTCGGGGCCGAGGACCGCGGTGGCGGTGCGGACCGAGCGGGCCGCGCCGGTGCGCAGCGCGAGGGTGGTGAGGAGCTGGGCGACGTCGCAGCGCAGGACGAGTTCGGTGGCGGCGATGTCGCCGTCGGCGAAGTCGACCAGGTGCACCGTGCCCGCGTCGTCGACCAGCAGGGAGGAGGGGACGAGGGCGCGGTGGGCGATCTCGCGGCGCTGGAGCAGGGCGAGCTGGCCCCAGGCGTCGGTGAGCAGCGCGTCGGTGATCTCCTCGTCGGCGAGCTGGTCCAGCGTGCGGCCGGGCAGCCGCCGGTACGCGATGAGGGCGGTGTCCTGGCCGAGGCCGGCGGTGGCGGCGATGTCGCGGGTGCGGACGCCGGCGGCCAGGGCCGCGTACGTGACCAGGGCCTCGTGCTCCAGCCCGGTGCGCGGGGAGCGCAGCACCCGGGGGTCGGGGGCGGTGTGCAGCCGCAGCCGGCGCCAGGCGCGCCGGACGGCGGCGGCGGTGACGGCCTGCCGGTCGAGGAGCTGGACGTCGAGTTCGGGGCGGTCGTCGGCCTGCCGGACCCGGTAGCGGTCCGGTCCGGTCGGGTGGGCCTCGACCGGGCGCAGGCCGCTCTCGCGCAGGGCGCGCAGGATCTCGCCGGGCCGGGGGCAGGGGTCGGGGGTGCCGACGGCGTACAGGGTGCCGTGGGCGCCGGTCCAGCCGATCAGCAGGCCGAGCAGCAGCGCGGTGGGGGTGGCGAAGCCGCCGGCGAGTCCGGCGAGGCCGTAGAGGGCGAGGACGCTCCAGGGCAGGCGGCGTTCGCGGCTGCCCGAGGCGGTCATGAAGGCGAGGACCGGGGCGAGGTAGCCGTAGACCGGTTCGGTGCGCCCGAGGACCTCGCCCGGCAGCGGCTGGGTGAGCGCGGTGAGCAGCGAGTGCGGGGCGAGGCCGTCGGCCCACAGGTCCACGCCGAGGGTGGCGCCGTAGGCGAGGACGGCGGCGAGCAGCCCGTCGGAGACCTGTTGGAGGGCGCGGCGCCGGTCGGGTCCGAGCAGGCGGCGGACGGCGAGGCCGACCGGCAGCAGCAGGACGGCGGCGGTGGTGAGCCCGCCCGCCAGGCTCGCCAGCGGCCGCGGCACCAGGGAGGCGGCCTCGGCGACGTCGGCGGCGATACCGCCGGTGGTGGCGCGGGCGTAGTCGGCGAGCAGCAGGGTGAGGGCGGCGGCGAACAGACCGCCGAGCAGCCGGATCAGCGCGACGGGCTGCCGGATCCGGCCGGTGACGGGTGCCGGGTGGGCCGGGGACCGGCCGGGGCCGGTCTGCGCGGGTATGCCGCCGGTGCCGGTGCCCGCCGGGCTGCTGCCCGCCGTTCCGGCCGGTCCGTCCGACCGCGCGGACGCACCGCCGGTGTCGCCCCCGTCGGTGTCGCCGTTCGTTCTCCCCGTCACGATCGCCACGGATGGCATGCTCCCACGTCGTCCGCGGGCGCGGAGCGGGGACGCCGGAGGGGCCGCCGCGGGGCCGGTCGCGTCCGCGGGGTGCGCGGGGCGGCCGGGTGTGCGGGGTGGCGGGGTGCACGGGGTGGCCGGGCGGTGCGGGTCGCCGGGCCGGGGCGGCGACGGCGCACGGCAGCGGGTCGCCGGTGGTCGCGCCGTGGGCCGGGCGGTGGGCGGGCGGGACGGCCCCGGGCGGCTTAGCCTGCACTCATGAGCGCCTGCGAAGACCTCGCTCTGGCTCCTCAGGACATCGAGCCCCTCCCGCCCGCAGGCGGCTGCGCCGACTGCCTCGCGCAGGGCCGCCGGGACTGGGTGCACCTGCGGATCTGCCTGGACTGCGGTCACATCGGCTGCTGCGACTTCTCGCCGCAGCGGCACGCCACCGCGCACTTCCACAACACCTCCCACCCGGTGATCCGCTCCTACGAGCCGGGGGAGGACTGGCGCTGGTGCTTCGTCCACGAGGTCATGGGCTGAGGCGGGGCGCGTCCGCCGTCGGCGCTCCCGGTGGCGCGGGCACGTCGGCCCGATAAAATCCGGACATGACGCCCGCGCGGCCCTCCGGCCGACACCCGTCCGGCCGGTGACCGCCGAAGGGAGGCCGACGATGACCAAGCGAACACCGGGCAGCACCGCCCAGCTCCGCCAGGGCACCCAGGAACTGCTGGAACGCCGCGGCATGGCGAGCCCGCCCGTCCGGATCGCGCCGAAGCTGCGCACCGGTGCGACGTCCTCCGCCGGCGCCGGGTACGGCACCGACGATGCGTTCCGCCACGGCGGGCGCGACACGCCCGCCACCACCGCGCACTCCGCCCCGGCGATGCACGCCGAACTCAAGGGGCACCGGCACCGCGGCGCGGAGAAGCACTCCGCCCACTGATCGCCGCCCGGCCCGCCGTGCCACCGAGGGGTGGGCGCCGAACCCCGGCGCCCACCCCTGACGCGTGGTCAGGGGCGTTGTCGGGGATCGTCTCAGGGCCGGTTCGGGGGATGTCCCGGATGTCACCGCCGGGCGCCCTCCCGAAGACTCTCTCCCGTCAGAACCGCCGCCGTCCGGGCGGGCCGCCGCAGGGGCGGTCCGACGCTTCCCGGGCGAGCCGTCACGGGAGAGAAGCCGGATGAACACCCCGCCCCGCAGCAGCCGTTGGCCCGTCATCGTCGCAGCCGGCGCGCTGCTCACCGTCACGGTCGGCACCGCGGCCCCGGCGCTGGCCGCCGACGCGCCCCCGGGCGGCACCGGAACCGGCACCGTCGCCGCTGCTCCGGCCTACCCGACTGCTTCGGCTTCCCCGGCCTCCCCGGCCGTCCGCCCGGGACCGCTGGACCGGCAGTCGCTCGCGAGGACCCTCGACACCCTGCCCGCCGACATCACCGGCGCACTGGTCCGGGTCGACGGCCCGGGCGCCCGGTGGCGCGGCACCTCGGGCGGGGACGTCCCGGCGGACGCCCGGTTCCGGATCGGCAGCATCTCCAAGGTGTTCACCTCGACCGTGATGCTCCAGCTCGCCGCCGAGGGCGAGGTCGACCTGGACGGCACCGTCCAGCGCTACCTGCCCGGGCTGCTGCCGGCCGACTACCCGGCGGTCACCGTGCGGCAGTTGCTCAACCACACCAGCGGCCTGCCCGGTGGCGGCGGGATGACCTCCGGCGACGGCAGCACGGCGTGGTTCGCCGCGCACAAGGCGGAGTACTTCAGCCCCGAGCAGGTGGTCGCCGACATGCTCACCCAGCCGATGAACTTCGCCCCCGGCACCGCCCAGCAGTACAACGGCAACAACTACTTCGTCGCCGCGATGGTGATCGAGAAGGTCAGCGGCGACACCTTCGCCGACCAGGTCCGCCGGCGCATCACCGGTCCGCTGGGCCTGCACGCCACCTACGTCCCGGACGCCGACGACCTGACCGTCCGCGGCCCGCACACCCACGGCTACGTGGACGTCCGCGCCGCCGACGGCAGCACCACCCGGGTGGACGTCACCGAGCAGAGCCCGTACCCGTGGGCCGAGGGCGGCATGATCTCCTCCGCCGCCGACCTGGAGCGGTTCTTCGAAGCGCTCTACCGCGGCCGGCTGCTGCCGCCCGCCCAGCAGGCCGAGGTGTTCGCCGTCCCCGACCTGCCGAACAGCCACAACAAGAACTGCGAGATCGGCCCGACCGCCGGCCACGCCTGCTACAGCACCGCGGGCCTGCTGCGGACCGTCCTGCCGAACGGCACCGAGGTCTGGGGCAAGAACGGCTCCCGCCCCGGCTACAGCAGCGGCGTCTTCGCCACCCGCGACCTCTCCCGCACCCTCGTCGTCGGGCTCAACCCGACCGGCATCACCGGCGGGGAGTTCCCCACCCTGTGGAAGCTGGTGACCACCGGCTTCGGCTCCGGCCAGGCGTACGGGACGCGGTGAGCCGCAGCGCGGCGGGCCCGACCGTCGGTGCCCTGCGCTAGGTTCGTCCCGTTCACCAGGGCACGGCAGGACGACGGGGGCGCACGATGGCCGACGTGATCACGGAGGAGCCGGTCGAGCTCCAGCTGGAGCGGTACCGGACCGAACTCACCGGCTACTGCTACCGGATGCTCGGCTCGGTCTTCGAGGCCGAGGACGCGGTGCAGGAGACCATGGTCCGGGCCTGGCGTGGACACCGGGGCTTCGAGGGCCGGGCCGCGCTGCGCTCCTGGCTGTACCGCATCGCCACCAACGTCTGCCTGGACGCGCTGAACGGCCGCAACGCCCGGGCCCGCCCGATGGACCTGGCGGGCCCGGTCACGGTGGCCACGGCGCACGACGCCCAGCTGCCCGAGGTGACCTGGATCGGCCCCGCACCGGACGGCCGGGTGCTGCCCGAGACGGGGGACCCGGCCGAGGTGGCCGCCCAGCGCGAGTCCGTGAAGCTCGCGTTCGTGGCCGTGCTGCAGCGGCTCGCGCCCCGGCAGCGCGCGGTGCTGATCCTGCGCGAGGTGCTGGGCTGGAAGGCCGCAGAGGTGGCCGAACTCCTCGGCGTCACGGTGGCCTCGGTCAACAGTGCGCTGCAGCGCGCCCGTGCGGTGCTCGCCGCGGACGCCCCGGCCGCCCGGCCGGCCCCCGCCCTGGACGAGGACCACCGCGCGCTGCTGGACCGCTACGTCCGTGCCTTCGAGGCCTACGACATGGACGGCCTGACGGCGCTGCTGCACGAGGACGTCACGCTCAACATGCCGCCGTTCGCGATGTGGCTGCAGGGGCAGGACGAGCTCCGGGCCTGGATGCTCGGCCCCGGGAACGGCTGCCGCGGCTCCCGGCTCGTCCCGGTGACGGCCAACGGCGGCCCGGCCTTCGCCCAGTACCGGCCGAGCCCGGGGGGCGGGCACGAGCCGTGGGCGCTGATCGTGCCGGAGGTGTCAGCGGGCCGGCTCACCGGGTTCACCAACTTCCTCGACACGGACGTGCTCTTCCCGCTGTTCGGTCTGCCGCCCCGGCTCGCCGCCGGGCAACCGGGCGTCGGGCAGTTCGGCGTCGGGGAGTCGGAGGCCGAGTAGCCCGTCCGGGCCGAACGGACCGGCGGCGTCCGGCAGCAGCGCCGAGAGCCCGCTGAATGCGAGCAGTTCGCGCAGCGGGCCGCTCGCGTTCAGCAGCACCACGCCCACCCCGTGCCGGCCGGCGGCGAGCCGCAGCCGGGCGAGCGCGTCGACGACGGCCAGGTCGGGGGCGGTCAGTGCGCCCAGGTCGCAGGTCACTACGGCCGTGCTCGGTGTGGTGCCTTCGGTGGTTCCGGTGGTGGTGGTCATGCGGGTTGGACCGTCGCGACGGCGCCGACTCATCGGTGCGGCCCGCATCGGCCCGGACGGGTTCCTACCGGCCTGCGTCGGCCCGCACCGGCCCGGACGGGTTCGTACCGGCCTGCGTCGGCCCGCACCGGCCCGCCCGAAGTCCGGTGGCAGAGTGGGACCGTCGCACCCACCCGACCCAGGAGGAACACCGTGACGGCTGAGCCCTTGAAGTCCCGCGAGGAATGGCTGGCGTCCCTGCCCAGGATCTACGCGGCGGCGGGCTGCCTGCTCCGGGACGAGTCCGGCCGGGTCCTGATCGTGAAGGCCGGCTACCGCGAGCACTGGCAGTTCCCCGGCGGCACGATCGACCTCGGCGAGGGCCCGGTCGAGTGCGCCAAGCGGGAGCTGGAGGAGGAGACCGGTCTGGTCCGGGAGACGGGCGAGCTGCTGGCCATCTCCTGGACCCACCCCTCGGGCGAGCTCGACCACCCCGCCGAGCACCTCATGTTCGACTTCGGCACCGTCCCGGACGGCACCCCCGTGACCGTCCCGGCCGGTGAGCTGGACGACCACCGCTGGGCGCCGGTCGAGGAGGCGCTGGAGCTGCTCGGCCCGGCCCGTTCGGCCCGGCTGCGGGCGGCGCTGGAGTCGGCCGTGGACGGCCGGGTCCGGATCGTCACCACCCGCGTCTCCGGGTTCTAGCGCGAAGTGCCGTGCCCCGGGCGGGGGTTCCGTCCGGGGCACGGCGCGGGGACTCAGTCCTGCTGCTCGGACTCCGCGGTCCGGGCGGCGATGAGGGCGGCGATGGCCTCCGAGACGAAGGTCTCCGCCTCGGACTTGTCGACCTTGAGCGCGGTGAGGACGCCCTTGCGGTCGTCCTGCTCCAGCAGGGCGAGCAGGATGTGCTCGGTGCCGACGTAGTTGTGCCCGAGCTTGAGCGCCTCGCGGAAGGTCAGCTCCAGCACCTTCTTGCTCCCGGCGTCGAAGGGGATCAGCGCGGGCAGCTCGTCGACGCCGGCCGGCAGGGCGGCGGCCGCAGCGGCCCGCAGGGCCTCCGGGGTGACGCCCTGGGCGGTGAGCGCCTTCATCCCGATGCCCTCGGGTTCGGCGAGCAGGCCGAGCAGCAGGTGCTCCGTGGTGATCTCGGCGTTGCCGGCCTTCCGGGCCTCCTCCTGCGAGGCCACCACGACGCTGCGGGCCCGGGGGGTGAACCGGCTGAACCCCTGGCTGGGGTCGAGGTCGGCCGTGGTGGCCGGGTCCTTGGGGACGAAGCGCTTCTGGGCGGCCTGCTTGCTGACGCCCATGCTGCGGCCGATGTCGGTCCAGGAGGCGCCGGAGCGCCGGGCCTGGTCGACGAAGTGGCCGATCAGGTGGTCGGCGAGTTCGCCGAGGTGGTCCGCGGCGATGACCGCGTCCGAGAGCTGGTCCAGCGCGTCGGTGTGGACGGTCTTGATCGCGGCGATCAGGTCGTCGAGGCGCAGGGGAGTGCTGGTGGGAACAACGGGATTCTCCATGCGTCAACCGTAGGTTGTCGACCCGAGGGTCGTCAACCATCGGTTGACGATTGTCGTGGAGCTTCCGCCGGCCCGCCCTACACGCCGGGCAGCAGCCGGTCGCGAACGGCGGCGATCCGGTCGGGCGTGACGCCCGCGGCGAGCAGGTAGCCGACCGGGTCGAAGCCGTCGAGCGCGGCCTCCAGGGCGGCCTCGGAGGTGGTGCCGGCCTCGGCGAGCACCGCGTCGATCCGGCGGTACGGGTCCGGCAGGCCCAGAATTCCGTACAGCGGACGGACGTTGGGGTCGCTCAGCAGGTAGTCCTCGGCGATCGCGGCCCGGTCGACCCCGGCCAGGGCGAGCAGCAGCAGGGCGGCGAGGCCGGTGCGGTCACGGCCGGCGCCGCAGTGCACGACCACGCCGCCGGGGCGGGCGCCGGCGATCGCGGCGATCAGCGCGGCGGCGGCGTGCGGGCAGTGGTCCAGGTACGGGCGGAGCGCGAGCGGGGTGCCGTCCAGCCGGCCGTGGGCCTCCCACCAGGTGGGGCCGGCCAGTTCGTCCAGCGGGACGCGGACCAGGTCGATGCCCTCGGGGAGCGGGAGGAGCGGCTTGTACTCCTCGGCGTCACGCAGGTCGATCACGGTGCGGACGCCGTGGTCGAGGAGGGCCTCCCAGCCCTCGGCGGTGAGGCGGTCCAGGTTGTCCGCCCGGACCATCGCGCGGCGGGCGGTGAGCCGGCCGGCGGCGGTGGGCAGCCCGCCCAGGTCGCGGACGTTCAGGCAGCCGTCCCAGACGAGGGTGCGGTCCTCGGTGGTGGTCAGCGCGTCCGTCGTCCGGTTCATGGGACTCCCCGTTTCCTCGTCGGGGGTACCGTTACCCCCTCGTTATGCAAGGACTCCCGGGAGATCCGTATGGTTCCTGTCCGTTCGAGTCCTCGGAACCGGTCGTTCAGGTGCCGGCCGGGCGGGGCCGTGGTGTCGGCGGGGCGGCGCGCGGGCGTCGGCGGGGGTGGTGTCCGGTGCCGGCCGGGGCGGTGCTCAGGCGGCGGTCGGGGCCCCGGTCTCGGCGCTGACCAGCTTCTCCATCGGGTCGGCGGCGATCCGGCCGAGCAGCGAACCGGCCAGGATCGCGCCGAGCAGGAACACGGTGGACAGCCAGGTCATGGTCGACACCGGCAGGGTGAAGGCGCCGACCACCCGGGCCGCGCACTCGGCCAGCAGCGCGGTGCCCCAGATGCCCGAGAACAGGCGCTCGTGGCGGCGGAAGGACCTCGACGCGGCCGCCCGGCCCCCGGCCAGCCGCTGCCAGGCGGCGGCGCGGGCCCGGTTCCCCTTGGTGAGGAAGGGCATCAGCACCGAACTCATCACCGGGCGGCCGATCAGGGCGGAGGCCAGGATCGCCAGCGCCACCGTGCCGCTCAGGGCGCCGTCCTTGGCGATCATGAGCCGGGCGTCGCCGGTGACGAAGGTCAGCGCCAGGCCGGCCAGGTTGACGGCCAGCATCAGCGCGGCCCACAGGTTGAGCTTGCGCTCGCTCAGCAGGCCGACGACGGTGCGGGCGGCCGGGAAGGCACTGCTCCAGGCCAGCGCGGCGAACTCGCTGAGGCCGCAGACGGAGTGCAGCAGGTAGTAGCCGGCCATCGGGGCGGCCACGTCGAGGGCCAGCGGGCGGAGGCCGGAGACCAGCGGGTTGGGGGCCTTGGCGGGAGCGGCGACGGCGGTGGTGACGGCTTCGGCGCTGACGGTCTGGCTCACGGTGGGTTCCTCCCCGGCTGGTGGCCGCGGGCTGCTGCCCGCGTCGTGCCTCCAGTCTTTCCGTCCGACCCTCCGTCAGAGCAGTGCCGTCCGTTGCGGGATCCACGTGACAGCTGTCATGGTGCGCGTCGTGACACCGCCTCCGACCTGCGGGTTTCCGGCGGTCGGCGGTCCGCCGCCCGTGGCTCCTGGCCGCCCGCGGCACCTCCGCCGGTGCCGCCCGCGGGTCCTGGCCGTCCGCAGGACCTAGCCGGCGGCCGGGAAGGTCCACAGTTCGCGGCCCAGGCTGTCCCGGCAGCGGACGGTGTCGTACCGCTCGTCCCCGGCGGACAGGAAGCCCCGTGCGGCCCCGGTCAGGACGGTCCGGGCGACGGCGTCGCCCCGGGTCCAGGCACCGGTCAGCACCAGCGCCCCGTCGGCCAGCTCGGCGCGCCGCACCCGGGGCACCGAGGCGGTCAGCAGCGCGGCGTTGACCTCCTCCAGTTCCGCGGGGGAGAGGTAGGTCTCCCCGGTGCGGGTGCGGTCGGACTCGGCCCGGCGGCGCAGCTCCGGCAGGCCGTGGTGCCGGACGGCCGCGACGGCGTCGTCCAGCGGGAGCCGCCAGCGCCGTCCGGGCAGCACCTCCCACCAGACGTCCTCGCCGACCGGGAGCACCTCGCCGATCCGGGCCCGCCAGGTCTCGACGCCGTGGCGGACGCGCGGGTCGGGCCGGTGGCCCGGCAGGCCGGCGGCGGTCCAGTCGGCGCGGCGGACCAGGCTGAGGTCGAAGGTGAAGGGCACCCGGTCGGCGGCGGGCCGCTCGACCAGGCCGAGCAGCATCCAGTGGGTGTCGTCCGGGAGGACGAAGGTCCGGCGCCACCCGGTGAGGCCCAGGGCGCGCAGGGCGGGCGCGAGGTGCTCGCGCAGTCCCCTCGCGTGGAGCTCGTGGGCAGTCGTCATCGTTCGTCCCTGCTGGTCGTGCCCGTGGACGAGCGCCCGTCCACGGGTTGGGGTGGTACCCGTCGCTGGTACCCCGGAGGCCCGTCGGCCGGTCCTCGTGGCGTCGATCCCTGTCGATCCCTTCGGAACCGGCACGCTCCGGGCCGGGGGGCGGGAGGCCGGGTGGGCCCGTCGGCCCGGAGCGTGCCGGCCGCCCGTGCGTCGAGGCGTGCGGCGGGTCGCGTCGGGCGGGGCCGCGTCCGGTCGGTCCGGGCGTTCGGCGGGTCGGCTCGGCCGGGCACGTCGTCGGTCCCCGAGACCGGTCGGACGGCGGCCCGGACTGATTCGTCTACGGACAACGTAGGCGGTGGGGGCCCGACCGGTCTGCGGGCGAACGGCAGTGGTGCCCGGGACCTTCGCCCCGTGCGGGCCGGTCCTTCGACCGGAGCCGACCCGTTGCCCCGAATGGCGCATCATGTGGCGGGTGCAGAGTGCAGAGCGCCCCGGAGCGGGCACCGGCAGCCCAGTCGGCCGGTCCGGACCAGTACCGACCACCGGCCCACCACCGGAACCGGCCGCTCCGGCGGACCTGTCCGAGGCGGTCCGTGCCGCGCAGGGCGGGGACGAGGAGGCCTTCCGGCTGCTGTTCCGGACCGTCCAGCCGGGCCTGCTGCGCTACCTGCGGGTGCTGGTCGGCGGCCGGCCGGAGGACATGCAGGACGCCGAGGACATCGCCTCGGAGACCTGGCTGCAGATCGCCCGTGACCTGCGGGGCTTCTCCGGCGACGGGGACGGCTTCCGCGGCTGGGCGGCGACCGTCGCCCGCCACCGGGCGCTCGACCACCTGCGCGCCCGCCGCCGCCGTCCGGTCGCCGACCTGCCCTTCGAGTACCTCGTCGAACTGGCGGCCGGGGACGACACCGCGGGCGCCGCGCTGACCACGGTCGGCACCGCCGACGCGCTGGCGCTGATCTCCCGGCTGCCGCGCGACCAGGCCGAGGCGGTGCTGTTGCGGGTGGTCATGGAGCTGGACGCGGAGAGCGCCGCCCAGGTGCTCGGCAAGCGGGCGGGCAGCGTCCGGATGGCCGCCCACCGGGGGCTGCGGCGGCTGGCCAAGCTGCTGGAGCAGCCGTTCGTCTCCGGGGACGGCATCCCGTCGGCGCGGACGGGTGGTGCGCCGGCCGGTCCGGCGGGCGGTTCCACGGGGGACCGGTCGGCCGGGAACACGGCCGGAACGAGCGCGGGCAAGGACTCCGGGCGACCCGCGGGGAAAGCCGCGAGAAAAAGTTCTCCGCAGGGTGTGACAGAACGCCCGGCCGCGACGCTGAAGGACATGAGATGAGCACCAACCGATCCCGTCGGATCGACCGTGATGCCGCCGAGCAGTTGCTCGGCGGTGCCGTGGCCGCCCCGTCGGCCGGGCAGGACGCCTCGCTCACCGGACCGGACGGCGGTCCCGGGCAGCTCGCCCGGGTGCTCGCCGCGGCCGCCGCTCCCGCGACGGCCGGAGAACTGGCCGGGGAGGAGGCCGCCCTGGCCGCGTTCCGGGAGGCGAGTCTCACACCCGAACCCGTAGTGACCCCCGTCCGGAGACGATCGATGGCAACCGCCGCGCTGGCCAGGGCCTTCAGCACGAAGGCCGCTGCCGCCGTGCTCGGCGCCACCGCGCTGTGCGGGGTCGCGGTCGCCGCCGGTACCGGCAACCTGCCGTCCGGGCTGGGTGGCGGCCCGACCGAGCCGGAGCACACGGTCGCGGCCCAGGGCGGCGTCCTCGGCACCTCACCGGGTGCCTCGGCCGGTCGTTCCCCGGCCGCCGGTGCACCGTTCGCCCCGGCGTCCGGGTCGGCCCGTCCGTCCGCCGGCCCGCAGACGGCCGCCCCGTCCGGCACCGCGACCCCCGGCGACCCGTCGGCCGGGGGCCGCGGTGACCGTCCGGCCGTCCCGCCCGCGCTGCTCGGCCTCTGCCGCGGCTTCGCCGACCGGGTGGCCAAGGGCGAGCGCCCGGGCCGACTGGCCGCCGATCCGCTCTACGGCCCGCTGGTCACGGCGGCCGGCGGCGCGGACAAGGTGGCCGACTTCTGCGGCGAGGCGCTCGACGAGGGGGGCGACGACCACCAGGGCGGCACCGCGCAGCCGCGCGACCCCGGCCGCACCGGTGCCACTCCGAGCACGGGCTCCGGCTCCGGCAAGGGGAACACCGACGGCGGCAGGAACGGCGGCAGCAGTGGCGGGGACACCGGCGGCGGCGACGCCAAGCCGGGCAAGGCCGGAGTGCCGCTGCCGACTCCGCCGGTCGCACCCACCGTGCCGGACGTCCGACCGAGCAAACCGGACCGCTCCGGGAACGGCCAGTCACCCGAGAGGTGACCCCCTGAACTCCGGGTGGGCGGCGAGCGACTCCCCCCGGGCTCGCCGCCCACCCGGAACGCCCCACCCGCACCACCGAGCAATACCCGCACCACCGAGCAGCACCCGCACCACCGAGCAGCACCCGCACCACCGAGCAGCACCCGCACCACCCGGCACCGCCCCGCGGTACCGGCAGGAAGCAGTACCACCCGAAGACTCCGGGTGGACGGTCGGCTCCCCCGTGCCCACCGTCCACCCGGCCGGCCCCGGCCGGACCGGCAGGCGTTCCCCCGGACGCGTCGCCGGCCCGGCCGGCCCGGAAACGTGGGGCCCCCCCCCCCCCCGTCCGGGCGGGCCGCCCCCCCCCCCCCGCGGCCCGG